>DPMS01000688.1:0-2223 GCA_003541285.1 Actinomycetota bacterium | reverse complement strand
GCCGGGCACTGCCAGCAGGGCCATCCCGTCCGGCCCCTCCACCAGGTCGTACTCACGGAAGCCGAGGAACGTGAAATGGTTGTCGGCCAGCCAGCGCAGCAGCGCCTGGGTCTCGGCCGGTGCGCCCGGACCTTCCGCCGCGAGCTCGTTGGCCAGCCGCACGGCCCTGTCCTGCATTCTGGAGTAGTCCTCGACCGCGACCCGCACATCGCCCAGCACCCGGCGCAGGTCGTCCTCCAGTTCCGCCGCCTTGAGGCCCGGCGGGCTGTCGATCTCGATGTGCATCNNCGTCGACCACACCGCGGGAACCCTCCAGCGCGGTGCTCTCACCCGCCGGCCGCACCCGCACCAGCGCGCGGCCCTGGGGGCGCAGGGCCGCGACCCGGGCATGCTCGGCCGCGATCGCGCCCGCGCGCAGCGGGCCGGCTGGCAGCAGATCCTCCGGGGCCAGGTGGCGGTAGTACGCCTCCAGGTAGCTGTGCAGATCACCGACGCTGATTGCGCCCGCCACCGCCACCCCGGCGGCCCGTGCCGCCTCGGCCAGCAAGGTGTGTGTCACCTCGCCAGTGCTTTCCAACATCGATTCCCACTCCCAGTGCTACAGATGGTCCCGCAGCTCCCACAGCAGCGGAAAGTAGCGCAGCGGCACCCTCTTGTGCAGGTAGGGCGCGCCCGTCGACCCGCCGGTACCCGACTTGGTGCCGATCTGCCGCTCCACCATCTGTACGTGCCGCGCCCGCCAGAGCCCGGCCAGCTCGTCGTGGGTGAGCAGGTCCTCCGCGAGCTGCCACAGATCGTCGTAGGCAGCGCGGTCACCAGCTATCACCCGCAACGACTCCAGGATCTGCTTGTCTGCGCCCGCCGGCAATCCTCGCGCCGACAGCAAGCCCAGATACGCGTCCCACAGCGACGGCTGGGCCAGGCGGCGCGCGAGCCGGCCGCGCTGGCCACCGCTGATGGAACGGAACCTGGCGAGGTAAGCCTCGTCCTTAAGACCGGAAAGGAACTCCAGCTCGCGGTACTGCACTGACTGGAATCCGCTGGCCGGCGCAAGGAGCTCCCGGAACTCCAGGAAATCCTGGGGCGTCATCGTCTCGATGATGTCGACCTGGGCGATGAGCAGCCGCTCGATCGCATGCACCCGGCGCAGCAGATGGCGGGCCCGCCAGGTCTGGCCGTCCGTCATCGCGTCGCGGGCCGTTTCGAGCTCGTACAGCATCTGCCGGAACCACAGCTCATACACCTGGTGCACGGTGATGAACAGCCGCTCATCATGAGCGGGGGGGTGCGCCTGCGGCATCTGCTGGGCCAGCAGCTCATCCAGGCGCAGGTAACTGCCGTAGGTGAGCAGCCCACCCTCTTCGCCGAATCTGCGCCCGGTGACTGCCCGTGGTGATGTCACGCGGTTTCCTCGATCGCCGTTGATCGTCGTACCTCGCTTCGTCCGACTCTACGTGGGTGCCGCCGGCGGGGCGAACAGGGCGAGCACCTCCGGGTTGGCCAGCGCGTCAGGATCGGCCGCCTCCGCCACCGGGGTGCCGAGCAGGATCTTGCGGACGGGCACCTCAAGCTTCTTGCCCGACAGCGTCCGGGGGATGCCCGGCACCTGGTGAATCTCGTCGGGCACGTGCCGGGGCGACAGCTCCGCGCGCAGCGCGGCCTCGATCCTGGACAGCAGGCCGTCGTCGAGTTCGTGACCGGCGGCGAGCACCACATACAGGACGAGCCGGCCGTCCGCGCCGAGTTGCCCGGTGTCAACCACCAGGCTGTCGGCGATCTCCGGCAGGCGTTCCACCACCCGGTAGAACTCGCTGGTGCCCATCCGCACGCCCCCCCGGTTCANNGGCGATCACCCCGGCCCGGACCGGGAGCAGCGGGCATGGCCCCACGAAGCCCGTGCACAGGTCGGTGCCGCCGGAGAACGACCCGAGCAGCAGGTCGCTGCCCACGTGCTGGTAGACCCACCGGAAGCCCTCCGGCGGCAGCGGGGACCCGGTCGAGCCGATGCCGCGCAGGCCAGCCAGGTCCAGCTCCTGCCCGGGGGACAGGCCAGCCTTCGCGCACGCCATCAGATAGGGCGCACCGGTGCCGAAATAGGTGACCTTGCTGCTGGCGGCGAGGCTCCACAACGCGCCGGTGCCGGGGTAGGTGGCGCTGCCGTCGTAGAGCACGATGGTCACCCCTGCCAGCAGCCCGCCGGCCAGGTAGTTCCACATCATCCAG
>DPMS01000408.1 GCA_003541285.1 Actinomycetota bacterium | reverse complement strand
GCCCTCTTCGTGGTGGGACTGCTTTCGGGCCTCAGCGCGTCGGGCGCCTGGCGGACCTGGCTGCTGTTCGCCAACCAGGCGCCGTTCGGCCAGAAAGATCCTCAGTTCCACCTGGATATCTCGTTCTTCGTCTTCACCTACCCGTTCATCCGGCTGGTGCTCGCGTACCTGTTCACGGCGGTGCTGCTGTCGCTGGCGGCGGCGGCGCTGGTGCACGCGCTCTACGGCGGGCTGCGGGTGATGCAGGGGGACATCAAGGTCGGCGTGCTGGCCACGTTCCTGCTCTACCTGCAGCGGTTCTTCGACCCGCTGCAGGATCTGTCGCAGTTCTACAACACGTTCCAGTCCGCTGCGGCAGCGCTGGAGAAGATCTCCGGGGTACTGGATGAGCCACCCGCGGTCGCCGAGCCCGCCAGCGGCGCCCGGCTGCCCGGCCGTGATGGAGATGGCCGCGAGGTCCGTTTCGAGGCGGTCCGCTTCGGCTACCGCGGCGAT
Organism: Actinomycetota bacterium; assembly: GCA_003541285.1. Classification (GTDB taxonomy): domain Bacteria; phylum Actinomycetota; class Actinomycetes; order Streptosporangiales; family Streptosporangiaceae; genus UBA9676. The sequence continues at coordinate 4,199 of DPMS01000408.1, read as the reverse complement.
CAGGTGCTGCCCGGGCTCGACCTGACCATCCCGGCCGGGCAGACGCTGGCCCTGGTGGGTGAGACCGGGGCGGGCAAGACCACGATCGCCCGGCTGCTCGCGCGCTTCTACGACCCCGGCGAGGGCCGGATCCTGCTGGACGGCACCGACCTGCGGGAGCTGTCCGACGCGGATCTGCGCCGCGAGGTAGTGATGATCACCCAGGAGGGATTCCTGTTCGGTGGGTCGGTCGCGGACAACATCGGGCTCGGCAAGCCTGGTGCCGGCCGCCGCGAGATCGAGACGGCCGCCGCAGCCATCGGCGCCGATGCCTTCATCCGGGCACTTCCCGGCGGATACGACGCGCAGGTGGGCAAACGCGGCGGCCGCCTGTCGGCCGGGCAGCGGCAGCTCATCTCGTTCGCCCGCGCCTTTCTCGCCGCGCCCGCGGTGCTGGTCCTGGACGAGGCGACTTCGCTGCTCGACATTCCTGGCGAGCGCACCGTGCAAGCCGCATTGCGCACTATTCTGGCCGGGCGCACCGCGGTCATCATCGCCCACCGGCTGTCCACCGTCACGATCGCCGACCGGGTGCTGGTGATCGAGGGTGGCCGCATCGCCGAAGACGGCCCGCCAGAGGAACTCCTGGCTGGCCAGGGCAGGTACTCAGCCTTGCATGCCAGCTGGCGGGAAAGCCTGGCCTGAGGCCGTGGCCTGGTCTGCGGGGCCATGCCTGGCGGTCATTTGCCGCTCATGAGGGGCGGGTGAGATCCTGTGGGGGGAGATGTTCATGGCGACAGGCGACGTCCCCCGTGATCGTGACCGTCCCAGCCGCTGGCCCGGATTCCCGTTCCGGCCCGGCCGGGGCGGGTACAGGGCACGCCCGATTCTCATCGGCGCCGGGCTTGTCGGATATGCCTGGATTGCCGGCTCGACGGCGCCGCTGACAGCATCCTCGCTGGTGATAGTGCTTATTCCGGGGGTGATCCTGGCGGTCATCGCCTCCTGGCGGCCACCCGACCGGATTCCGCCCCCGGACGAGCTGGACATCACGGGAGTGTCGTACTGGGTAATCTGTGTTGCGGCCCTGTTCGAGTGGGAGGCCTCCGCATTCCGGGACGGCTCATTCCCCTGGCATCCTTCGCTGACCGACCTGATCAACCCACTGCTCGGCCCGCACGTGGTCAAGAGCGCGGCGATCCTGATCTGGCTGATGGTCGGATGGGCGCTGGTGCGGCGGTGAGCGGCGTGCCGACCCGCACCATCACCATCGCCGGCTTCGTGCTCGTGATCGCGGCCATGTTCGCGCTGGAGTTCATCGCCCGCCGCCCGGGCAGCCGGATCCCGACTGTGGGCGAATGGCTCGGCTATCTGATGCGTCCCCGCATCGGGCGGGTGCTGATCCTGCTCGGCTGGTGGTGGCTTGGCTGGCACTATTTCGCGCGTTAGACGGCCGGGCCAGGACAGGCAGGCCGGCTGAGCCCAGACCGGGCGGGTGGTCCGCTAGGCTGACGCCGTGATCGTCAAGCGTAAGCCGGTGCGCCAGGAAGCAATGGCCAAGTACGCCGCCGATGTCGCCCTCTCGGAACAGTTCGACGACCTCTTCGCACAGGCGCGGGATGCCGAACAGGCCCTGCGCGGGGCGCAGGCGGCGGGAGAGCCCGATGCCAGCCTCCACCGGCTGGGCAAGCGCCTGGATGAGGCTCTGACCGCCGTCATGCGCGCCGCTTTCGCGGCCGAACGGGCCCAGATCGGACCGCGTGGCTACGAGGATCGCATCTACCGGCGCAAGGCGATGGCAACCTCGGCGGTCCGCACCTGGACCCTGGAGGCACAGCGCCTGCTGACCTTGCGTGAGAGCCATCGGCTGACGGGAATCGTGCGGCTGCCCCGCACTCCCGCCGCCTGACGCCGGGCGCCGGGCGCCGGAGCGGCTTCGGCGCCCCGCCGGTTGTACCGGGTGCCCGTCCACGCGGCCGGCGGCACAGATGAGCACGCGTACATACGCGATAGGGCACACTGGGTAAAGCCTGGACCGTGCTCCCCGGCCGGAGATATGATCTCCATCACAATGGGTAATGGAATGATGGCAGATTGTTAGACCCAGGCAATCACAATGGGTAACTAAAGAAACCGTCACAACGGACTATGTTGTACTTTGTGCCCCATCTAACGCACTAATCTGCCAACCAGCGACAGTTCAACCTTGACCAGGAGGCACATAGTGTGCCCACACACGCCAACGTGTCCGGACGCGAGCGCGCCGGATCGTGAGGCGGCCCGGACCGTTGTCAGTCACCCTGAGCAAGGCTGGAGCCTTCTCTGCAACGGGATCGTCGTCTTCGAGGACACCGGGGAACTGCTCCCCGGCGGAGGGACCATCGCGCCACACCGGCCGACCGACATCAGGGACCGGCCGGCGGCACATCCGGCTGGCGGCCCGCTGGCCCCCGCGGTATCACCAGTGCCAGCAGCCTGAAAGCAGGCGTCGCGGGCGGCTGCCATGGCGGCAGCGCCTTCCCCGCCCTCCGGGTCATCCGGCCCGGCGATCCACGGCCATGACCCCCCTGAGCCAGGACTCGACGGCCCGCCCGGCCTCGTCCGGCTTCCGGGACAATGCGTGCGTCTCCCCCGCCAGCACCACCACCTGGATGTCGCTGGCCGCGTCAGGGACCCCAAATGGGTCCCGGTCGCCGTTGACGACCAGTACCTTCGTCCCGGCGTCGCGCAGTTCGGCCGCGCGGGAGCGCTCGGGCTTCCCGGGCGGGTGCAGTGGGAAGGCCAGGGCGATCACCGCCCGCGCCGCCACCGCGCGGGCCGTGCGGCAGGCTACCCTCGCGCCATTGCTGCGCCCGCCCTGGATCAGCGGCAGGGCCGGCCCGGCGCTGTCCCGCAGCGCGGAGATGATCTCCACCCATGCCGCGTCCTGCCGGGCTGGCGAACCGGGGGCGCGGCGGCCTTTGACCCGGTAGGGCTGGGTGACCAGGGCCACCATGCCGCCGAGCCGCCGGCCGGCCTCGGCGGCCGCGAGCACGTCCGGCGAGGCTGGCTCGCCGCCCGCCCCGTGTGTCAGCACCAGCAGGAAGGCCGGCTCACCGGGACCAGGCAGGTCCACCTCGGCTCGCGACGGCCCATCGCTGGTCATGATCTCCACGTGGGCAGCGTAGCTGCGTCACCGCTGGCTCCCGGCCGGGCATGTCAGCGAGCCATCGCCCGGTGCCATGTCATCCGTTCCCTGCTCCCCCACCGGCCCGGGCCGCACCCGGCCGGTCAGGTCGTGGCGGTTATCTTGGTCAGATGGGCGGGGGCATCGGGGTCCGTCCCCCTGGCCTGCGCCAGTGCCCAGGCGAGCTGCTGTCCCCTGACTGTGGCCACGATCACCTGCACCGCCTCGGGCAGGGCGGTGGGAACCGGCAGGCTCGCCACCGCTGCGTTACGGCGGCCAAGCAGGGCCCGCAGTTCGGCGATATCCGAGGCGGCCGGGCCACCGGCGTCCACCAGCAGTACCGGCGCCCCGCCATAGACAGTCGCGATGGGCCCGTGGCGCAGGTCGGCCGTGGAGATGCCCTCGGCGAGTATGCCGGTTACCTCGGTCACCTTCAGCGCGGTCTCCAGCGCCGCCGGGTAAGCCAGCCCCCGGCCGGTCACGACCAGCCGGTCGATGGCGTGCCAGCGCCGGGCAAGATCGGCCATCGGAGCGGCGTCAGCGAGGATGGCGGCGACCGCACCGGGCGCCTCCATCAGGCCGGTCCCCGGCTCCGCGCTCCCGCCCAGGGCGGCGGCAACCACGGTCAGCAGCAGCATCTGCGCGGTCACCGTCTTGGTCGCCGGCACCGCCCGTTCCGGGCCGGCGTCAGTGACGAGCACCAGGTCCACCGCTGCCGCGAGCGGGCTGTCCGGCTGGTTGGTGATGGCGATGACGGTGGCCCCGCCGGCCCGGACGGCCTGGCAGATGCTGAGGATCTCCGGCGTGGAACCCGATTGGCTGAGCGCGACGACCAGGTACCCTCGCCAGTCCACCGCCGCGCGGTAGCGGGTGTAGATGCTCGGCGCGGCCAGGCCGGCCGGCCGCCCGGCCGTGAGTTCGGCCAGGTACCGTCCGAACACGGCCGCATTGTCTGACGAGCCGCGGGCAACGAACATCACGCCCGCGAGCGGAGTCGGCGCGATCGCGCGCACCGACGCCGCATCGGCCGCCGACCGCTCCACCAGGCGCGCCA
>DPMS01000681.1 GCA_003541285.1 Actinomycetota bacterium | reverse complement strand
CGTGAGGCATGCCAGGCCGGGAGACGGTAGACCCGCAAAGCGCCACGCCTGTCTATGTGCAGGTGGCTGATCTATGTGCGGTGGCTGATCTATGTGCAGGTGGCTGACATCCTGCGCGCCCGCATCGAGCCGGGGCAGTTGCTTCCGGACCGGCCGGTGCCCAGCGAGTCGCAGCTGGAGCAGGAGTTCGGCATCGCCCGTGGCACGGCCCGCAAGGCCATCGCCGTGCTGCGTGAGCAAGGCCTGGTCGTGACGGTCAAAGGCCGGGGCTCCCACGTCAGCCCTGCGCGGTAGGCCCGTTCCCGGGCAGCCCAGTGCCGTGGACCGGCAAGAAGCCGATCCGGCCAGCCGCGACCGGTGCTCGTGGCTGGTGCCTGTGCCTCACGGGCGGCCGATGGCTACGGTGCGGCCTTCGCTACCCGGCGACCGGGGCGGCCGACTGCTCCCACTGCGGCCGCAGCGGCATCCCTGAGCGTCCCTGCTCATCAAGCTTGACGCCGAGGATCTGGTGCAACGCCACCACATTGCGCTCGAAACCAAGCCGCGAGCCGGCCAAGTACAGCCGCCAGACCCGCGCGGTGCCCTCTCCCGCCTCGGCCACCGCCTCGTCCCAGTGCGCGTCCAGGTTGGCGCACCAGCCGGCCAGCGTCAGCGCGTAATGCTCACGCAGGTTCTCCTCGTGGCGGATCTCGAAGCCGGCGTCGTTCATGCGCGACGCCAGGTAGCCAGGCCCCTCCAGTTCCCCGTCGGGGAACACGTACCGGTTGATGAATCCGCCAGCGCGCCGGGCGGGCTCGGCGTCATCCGGCCTGGTGATGCAGTGGTTGAGCAGCCGGCCACCCGTCTTGAGCTTGCTGAACAGGAACGAGAAGTAGCCGGGAAGCTGGCTCTTGCCGATGTGCTCGGTCAGCCCGATCGAGCTCACCACGTCGAAGCCGGTCTCTGTCACGTCCCGGTAGTCGAGGTGGCGCACCTCGGCCAGGCCTGATAGCCCGGCCTCCTCGATCGCCCGCTGGCCCCAGGCTGCCTGCTGGGCGGACAGGGTCACACCCAGTGCCTTCACCCCGTACTCGCGTGCCGCGTGCAGCACCATGCCACCCCAGCCGCAGCCAACGTCCAGCAGCCGCATCCCGGGCTGCAGGCCAAGCTTCCTGGCGACCAGGTCGTGCTTGCAGGCCTGCGCCTCCTCCAGCGAGGCGTCCTCGCGCGGGTAACAGGCACAGGTGTAGGACATCGACGGCCCGAGCACCCACTCATAGAACGTGTTGGACACGTCGTAGTGGTGGGAGATGGCGCTGGCGTCGCGGCCCTTGCTGTGACGGCGCCCAGCCAGCCAGCGCCGCTTCACCCGCACCTCCTGCGAGGGCGGAGGCAGCCGCGGGAAGAGCAGCTTCGGGCCGCCCAGCTCGCCTAGCAGCCGCAGCCGTCCGGCAAGTCCCAGCTGCATTTGCTGGACGGAGCCCATCCGCACCAGGGCGGTGTACATGTCGCCCTCAACGTCGAGGTCGCCGGACACGTAGGCGCGGGCCAGCCCTAGCGAGCCCGGTGCCTGGGCAAGGTAGGACACGGCCTTCGGGGAGCGGACCGTGATCCGCACTGGCGCGCCCGCCGCGCCTGACGAGCTCCCGTCATACGCGCGAAATTCCACCGGGGCATTGGGCCCCGCCACCTTCTCGAAGACCTCGGCCAGCGCCATGCCTGTCATCCCTCCTGCTCACTGCCCACGTACGCACTTCTCGTATAGTCCCGAGAGCCGCCCGCCGCCGTCGTACTCCTGCTTGAGCTGCTCATACGCCGGGCCGTTGTAGAGCGCCCAGAACTGCTCGCGGGAGTAGAACGACGTCGAGTAGAGCCCCTTGTGGCCGCCGAGCGCCGCAACCTCCTCCTCGACCAGGCGGTTGTGGTACCCGTCCGCGCGCCCCGGGGGCAGGGGCACCGTCCCCCAGAATCCGAAGTTCACATAGACCTCGCCCGGGCGCATGGGGTAGAGCGGCCAGGAAGCCTCACCACGCAACCGCAGCGGGCACAGCCACACCGGGCTCATGCCCACCTCGGCGGCGAAGAACCGCAGGAACTCCGCGCTCCTGGAGAGCGGGATCTCCACGTCCTGGATCACCGCCTCGCGCGGCGCCCGGCCACGGTTGGCGGTCAGCGTGTCGGACAGCCGGTGCCGCCGGTCGAAGGCGACCAGCGCACGGTAGACGTCGGACCTGCGGTAGCGGCGCGGCCAGGCGCGGCGGATCAGCGGGCGCTGCACCCCGAACGGGCGTGAGCACCAGAACCAGTCGGTGTCCCAGCGCCACAGGTAGTCGCGGATGGTCAGGAAGTCTTCCCGCGGGCCGCGCAGTGACTGGTAGTAGATGCGCTGGCCGGTGTAGTCGCTGACCCAGGGAGCGACCTCGCTGTAGGCGCCGACCGTCAGGTAGATCTCATCGAGGCCGAACGCGGTACCATCCACAAAGTCGGCGCGGTGGCCGTGCAGGCTCCCGTCTGCCGCGATCTGGCCGACCGCCGCCATGCACGCTTCGGGGTCGCTGTACCGGAAGTGCCGCAGGTGCACATACGGCTGGACCGGCTCCAGCTCGATGGTGAGC
>DPMS01000353.1 GCA_003541285.1 Actinomycetota bacterium | reverse complement strand
GGCTCCGGGCGGCGGTGGTGCTGCGCCAGGTGGCGATCGCCGCGTCCGGCTCCGGCGGATCATCAGTGCGGCCACGATCACCACAGCGATCAGGACCAGGGCACCGGCCCCGGTGCCCACCCAGAGCCAGGGGGAGGTGCCGCTGACCTCGTTCGGGTAGTTCTGCACAGCCCTGGCCCGGTACTGCTGTGCCGTCGCCTGGCTGGGTTGCACCGCGAGCACCTTGTCGAACTCCGCCACCGCGTCGTGATAGTGCCCGGCGTAGTAATCGGTAAGCCCCGCCCGGAAGGCCTGATCGGCTGCGCTCAGCGTGGTGGGCACGCCGTTGCGCACGAGCAGTGCCCGCACGGTGCTGGTGTCGGTGATGAAGTTGAACGGCTGGGACTCCCCGCCCACGCCGAAGCTCACCGTCCCCACCACCTGGCCGTCCAGGTTCACAGTCGGGCCACCGGACATGCCGGGGCTGGCGGCGGCGGAAACCTCGATGAAGGGCACGCCGTTGACGGTCTGCGTGCTGCTGGTCGAACCTTCCTTGAAGGAGGGCAGCAGCCTGGGGTCGGTCACCTTCGCCACCGAGCCGGGATAACCGGCCGACACCACCTCGGTGCCGTTGTCCGGCGATTGCGGTGCGACCGCGAGCATGGGCATCGGGGCCGGCGACGCCACCTTGAGCAGCGCCACGTCCCCGGTGCGCAGCGAACTGAACGACAGGACGCTGGCCTGCATCGGCTCGGAAACGGGCACTCCGGATGCGGCGCGGGCCTGGTACACCGCGATCGCGCGGTCGGGCGGTGATCCCGACTGTGTGCCCTCCACCGTCCAGTTCATGTACGCATGCTGCAGCAGGGCCTGGGCCTCCTTGAGGGTCAGCCGGCCTGCGTGGACGAGTTCAGCGAGCGCCTCTTTGATGAGCAGGCCCTTTCCGCCATCGGCGGTGCGGTCATCCACGCAATGGCCCGCGGTGACGACGTAGCCGTCGGGGCTCGCGACGAAACCCGAGCAGGTGGTGTTCACGTAGAAGGGATAGTGGGAGAGCAGGCGGCCGTTGGTGAGGCGGATCCACCCCCGCCACTTCGTGGTCACGTATACGACGCTCGGCGCGACGATCGCCTCGGCCTTGGCCTGCGAAGATACCGGCGGTGTGGCCGCCGCTCCCGTGCCTGGCCCGGCCAGGACGAACACAGCCAGTGCCGCCGCGGTCACCAGGGCTGGCCAGTGGCTGCTCGGAGGCTGCTGACGGTGCCCACAGCGCGCCATGAGGGTACTCACAATTAGTAATCTCTCATATACAAAAAGTGAGGACTTAGTCAGGCCGCCCGGCCGTGATCACCCCACATCGTGCCCGTTGTGGCCCGCCCGGAGCCGGTCAGTGCAGGGGGAAGGAGGCGCCTCGTTCGGCTTCGGGCCGCGGGCCGGAGATGCGGCGCTGCGGCTCGTCGATGGGCACGTCGTTGATGCTGGCTTCCCTGCGCCGCATCAGGCGGTCCTCGCCGGATTCCCACAACTCGTTGCAGTAACTGCGGAACCACTGGCCATCGGCGCCACGTGACTCGTACTGGAAGCGGACGGCGATCCGGTTGCCGTGGAAGGACCACAGGTCCTTGCGCGGCGCGTAGTCGAGTTTGCGGCCCCGCTTGCGGCGCAGGAACTCGGTGATCTCGGCGCGGCCCAGGACAGTATGGTGGAGAACCAGCGTTCTCAAGGCTGGCCGGGGGGTATGGCCGGCTGGGCTGGCGTGGGTGGTGCCGGCCAGCNNGCCGGCCAGCGTGGATGGTGCAAGGCGGCGTGGGTGGTCAGGAGCGGCGTGGACGATCAGGAAGTGCGGGAGCGGTTGCTGACGGCGGCTGCTGACCTGTTCTACAGCCGTGGCATCGCAGCGGTGGGCATGGACGACATCCGGACCGCGTCGGGGGTGCCGCTGAAGCGGTTGTACCAGTGTTTCCCGTCCAAGGACCGGCTGGTAGAGGCCTATCTGAGCAGGCGGGACGAGCGGTGGCTGGCAGCGCTGGCGCTGCACGTCAGCCGCAGCCGTGACCCCAGGCAGCGGGTGCTGGCCGTCTTCACCTTCCTCGCCGAGTGGTTCGCCACGCCCGATTTCCGCGGCTGCGCCTTCATCAACGCGTTCGGCGAACTCGGCGGCCGGGCCGGGGTGGCCGGCCCGGTCACCCGTATCGCCCAACTGCACAAGCAGAGATTGCGCCGTTACCTGGCAGGTCTGGCTGCCGACGCTGGGGCGGTGGCGCCTTCGGTGCTCGGGGCGCAGTTGCTGATCCTGATGGACGGGGCCATCGTCTCGGCGGCCACCGGGGCCAACGCCGGGGCCGCCGCTGACGCCAGGGCGGCGGCCCTGGCGTTGCTCGATGTGGCGTGCGAGGCGGGCACTACCGTCCGGTAGGGAATATCCTGGCCCCGGAGCGTGCTGAGGCTCGCAGTTGTTGTCGAAGTTTGCGATCGTGACTGCGCCCGCGGAGTTCTGACAGCGGGCGCTTGCCGTGTCTTGTGGGTCTTCCTCGACGGCGGGCAACCAGCAACTGATCTGCGCAAACCGCGCAGGTCTTCCCGTAGTCCTACCAAGGAGACACAGAATGGCACAGGGCACTGTGAAGTGGTTCAACCCGGACAAGGGTTATGGCTTCATCGCCCCCGATGACGGTTCCGCCGACATCTTCGTTCACTACTCGGCGATCGACTCGTCCGGCTACCGCAGCCTGGACGAGAACCAGAAGGTCGAGTACACGGCCAGCCAGGGCCCGAAGGGCCCGCAGGCTGACCAGGTCCGCCCGATCTGAATCGAGCAGCCTGAGGCGGGCCCCCGCATGGGGCCCGCCTCAGGGCTGTCCAGGCTCCCTGGCGCCGGTGGCCCGGCCGGGACGGTCCGTGCCGCTAGGACGCGGCCCGGTGACGGCGGAGCAGTTCACGGGCGGCGGCCCGGACGTCGCGGTTGAGGGAGTCGGGGTCAGCCGTGCGCAGTTCCCCGGCCTCCACGACGGGCCGGCCAGCGACGGTCAGCAATTCCAGCCGGGCGGGTGGGCCGCACACCAGTGCCCACACCGGATCGGCCATGGCTGCGTGAGCAAGATCACCCAGACGCCACAGCGCCACATCCGCCTGCTTACCGACCTCCAGTGAGCCGAGTTCGTTCTGCCTGCCCAGGCACCTGGCCCCGCCCATGGTGGCAAGCGCGAGCGCCTGCCGGGCACTGAGCGCGCCCGCCCCGAGGCGGGCACGGGCGGCCAGCAAAGACTGCCGCATCTCGGCTGCGAGCCCGCCGTTCTCGTTCGCGGCGCCGCCGTCCACGCCCAGCCCGACCGGGACGCCCGCGGCGAGCAGTTCGGGAATGGGGGCGACCCCCGAGCCCAGCCTGGCGTTAGACGTCGGGCAGTGCGCCACCGCGGTGCCGGCCCGCCCCAGCCGGGTGATGGCGCTGCGGTCGAGGTGAACGCAGTGCGCCATCCAGACGTCCTCGCCCAGCCAGCCCAGCGACTCCATGTACTCCGCCGGGGTGCACCCGAACCGCGCCAGGCAGAACTCATGCTCGTCGTCGGTCTCGGCCAGGTGGGTGTGCAGGCGTACCCCGTGGTGCCGGGCCAGTTCGGCCGACTCCCGCATGAGCGCCTGCGTCACCGTGAACGGCGCGCACGGCGCCACCGCCACCCGCACCATCGCGCCCGGGCCGGGATCATGGAACTGCTCGATCGCACGCTCGGTGGCGGCCAGAATGGCGTCGTGATCCTCCACCACGCTGTCGGGCGGCAGGCCGCCCGCTGATGCCCCGAGGTCCATGGAACCCCGGCAGGCATGCAGGCGCAGCCCGATCTGGTTCGCTGCGCCTATCCCCGCCGCCAGCAGATCTGCACTGCCGCGCGGAAACAGGTACTGGTGGTCGGCGGTGGCCGAGCAGCCCGACAGCGCCAGCGTCGCCAGCCCCGCGCGGGCGGCGGCGCCGTGCAGGTCCGCGTCCAGTTGGGCCCACAGCGGGTAGAGCGCTGCCAGCCAGCGCATCAGGGTGCTGTCCTGTGCCAGGCCACGGGTGAGGCCCTGGAACAGGTGGTGGTGGCTCCCGACCAGTCCGGGAGTGGCCAGGCAGCCGGTGCCGTCCACCACACGTGCGTCTTCCACCGTGGGCGCGGGCCCGGGCCCGACCGCGACGATCTGGCCGCCGTCGAGGATGAGATGGCCCGACTCGTACTCGGTGCCTGCCGCCGCCCCGGCAGCCACCCCGTCTGCGGTGCCGTCCACGGTGGCTACCGCACACCCCTCGATCACCAGGCTGTCCATGCTGTCCTTTCCCGGTGCGCGCTGCTGTGCTTGTGCGGTCGTCAGGCTAGTGCCAGGACGGGCCGCGGGTCCTGCGTGACTCCTGAGGATCGTGGGGTCGGTGAGGGACCTGGATACTCGTTTGTGACAAGCGCCATAGTCCCTTTCCCGCTGGTTTGGCCGATGAGGACTCGCCCGTGTTGCAGGGTGGGTAGCTCAAGCGCCCCTGTGTGCGTGATCGCCGCCAGTGACTGGCCCGGTGCCCTGCTCCGCACCATCTCGCACACCGCTGGTCCTGCCCCGTCGTCGGCGGCAGGCAGACGTTCGCGGGCGGAAGCCGAGCGCGCGCCGCGCGCCCGACCAAAGGTTCCCCTTGTCCTCGTTCAGGACTGTCCGCAACCGTAAACCCTCTCAGTTCACCCTCGCAGTCTCCGGCGTGGCGATCACGGTGGCGGCCGCCGCCACAGCCACCGCGCTGGCCGGCTCTGCCGGGCCATCGGCCGCCGTCCGCGCGGCGGCCCCTGGCCGGGTCACTGCCGCCAGCC
>DPMS01000501.1 GCA_003541285.1 Actinomycetota bacterium | reverse complement strand
GGGCCGCGGATTCACATCCCTTCAGTCACGTGCCGGCGCTGGTCGGCGCGGCGCTGACGCTGAAGAAATACAGCTGGGGCCTGGAGACCGTTCCGCAGGCCGATTTGAATGGGCGGCGCATTCCCATTCCGCGGGGCCGGGTGCTCGGCGGCTCCAGCTCCGTCAACGGCATGGTCTATTACCGCGGCCATCCGAAGGACTATGACGATTGGGCGGCCGAGGGGAACAGCGGCTGGAGCCACGCCGACGTCCTGCCCTATTTCCTGCGCTCCGAAGACAATGCGCAATACCCCGGCTCGGCCTGGCATGGCCATAAGGGGCCGATGGTTGTCAGCGACATCAAGAACCCCAATCCGCTCAACGGCGTTTTCGCCGATGCGATGAACTCCTTGCAGTTCCGGCATTGCGACGATTTCAACGGCCCGGCGCCGGAAGGCTACGGCTTGCGCCAGGGCGCCATCCGCAATGGGCGGCGCGTTTCCGGCGTCACCGCCTTTCTCAAGCCGGCAAGCAGCCGCCCCAATCTGACGGTGATGACGGAAGCGAGTGTTTCGCGCGTCGTTATCGAGAACGGCCGCGCGTCCGGGGTCGATATCGTTGTCGGCAATCAGGCGCGGCGCATCGAAGCGCGGCGCGAGGTGATCCTGTCCGGCGGTGCCGTCGGTTCGCCGCAGATGCTTCTCTTGTCAGGCATCGGCGACGGCGCGGCGCTGCAAAAGCTCGGCATCGCGGTTCAGCATCATCTGCCCGCCGTCGGCGAGAACTATCACGATCATGTCGCGGCCAATGTTCAGATGTGGACGAAAGATCCCCAGTCCTACGGCATTTCGCTGAAGGCCTTTCCGCGCGGCGTGTGGAATGTGCTGCAATATCTCCTGGCGCGGCAAGGGCCGTTCGCCAGCAATGTGTTCGAATCCCATGCGATCTTGCGTTCGACCGACGGCCTCGACCGGCCGGATATTCAGGTGGTGTTCCAGCCGGCACGGCGCAACCAGAATGCCTTCCCGCTGCCGATAGGGCACGGCTTCGTGCTGAGTGTCGTGTTGCTGCATCCCAAAAGCCGCGGCCGGCTGACGCTCGCCTGGGTCATCGCGTGCGGTCAGGCGGGCGACGCACAGGCTGGGCTCCACGAACGGATCCAGCCGGTCGGCGGCCACCGGCGCCCGCATCCGGGCCAGGGCCCCGCGCATCAGCCCCAGATGCAGCGCGCAGATGACGTTCTGGTGCTGCCGGGCCACCTCACGGAACGGGCACTGGCGCAGGCACAGCCGGTACTGCCCGCCGCTGTCGTCGGCCTGCACCTGCGGTGCGAAGCCCAGTTCCTCCATTAGTGCGGTGAGCTTCGCGATGGCCTCCTCGGCGGTCAGCCGCTGGTACGGTGGCGGCTGCTCGGTGAGGTAGGCACCCCATTCGCGCCCGGCCTCCTCAGCTGCCTTGCCGGGCTCCGGCACGGTTCCGGCGATCAGGCTGGTCAGCATCTCCGCCAGCAGCCGGTAGCGCCGCCGCCCGGCCGGACCGTCGGCGACCGCCCGGTAGCCGATCCTGGGCCTGCCGGGCGTCTCCCTGTCTTCGGTCTCGCGCGCGGCCAGGCCCGCTTCCACCAGCGCGTCGAGGTGGAACCGTGCCGTGTTCGGGTGCAGCCCCATCTGCTGCGCGACCTCGCGGACGCCGAGCGGGCCGTCCGCGGCGCGCAGTATGTCCAGCACGTCAGCGCGGCTGCGGCCGAGCGGGGACGTGTCCTCGGGTGCGAGGAGCTGCTCTGTATCCATAGACTTATTTTATATCATTGGTAGTAGTAGAAATTACACGAGCAACGCGCGCCGTCCGGTCCCGTAGCCGGTCCCGTAGCCGGTGCTGTCGCTGCCAGCCGCGCGCACGAGCCCGGCCGTGACCATGGTCCTGCCCGATCCAGCTCCAGCCTTCCCCTTGGGCCGCATGTCATGTCAGCCAGTACTGCCGCCGCCATGTCCGTGCAGGCAGCCTCATCAGGCCGCCCGAACGATCGCCGCAGGCCGAGCGTCCCGGCCCGGCGCACTTTCGGCGGGCAGGGGCAGACAGGGTTGCCGGCCGGCGCTGCTGGCGAGATCGGCTAGATAGCGAAGGCCTTCGATGCCAGGCCGTACGATCTGGTCCGGGCCGATGACTGCGGGGATCACCTGGCTGGGCAGCGCCAGCCAGTCCTGCCGCCAGCGCCGGATCCGCCGCCATCCGGCCGTAGTCAGCGGCCCGCCGTCGGGCGCGATCGTGCCGCCAGACCGGCGCACGATCCGAGCCAGGTCCGGATCCCGCAGCAACAGGCTGGGAAAATCCGGGCTGGTCAGCCGGTCGGTGATGTCTTCCTGCGGCCACATCACCCCGGTGACCAGGCGGCGCACCTCATAGGCGCTGCTCAGGTGCAGGCCCTGCACCCAGATGGCGCGGAACAGGCTGCAGCGCAGCTCACCGGCGACGCCGTCGCTGGCCGCCTCGGCGCAGGCGGCGACGGCCGCCTGCGTGTTGCTGATCAGGACCGGGGGCCTGTCCGGCACATGCTCGCCGGGCAGGGCGAGCGAGGCCACCTCCGCAAGCTCCCGATCCCACGTGGCCTGGTCGCTGTCCGAGCGGCTGCCGGTCACCGGCAGCCCGCGGTCGTGCTCAACGGCCCGCCAGTCCACTGCGACCCCCGCCCGGCTGAGCAGATCGGCCCGCTGACTGGCCAGGTACGAGTACGGGCAATTGAAATCCCCGTAAATGATCACCGTCATCACGGCCTCCTCCGGATCCGCGGCGCTGCGGCCCACTTCGAATCCAGCCGACCGCGCCGCACCATCGCTGACTGTCTCGCCCCTTGGCTATTCCCGTGGCGGAAGCGCGGCGACGAACGGGGTGTCGGCGCCCACCACGCCGAGCTTGGCAGCGCCTCCTGGCGAGCCGAGCGGCTCATCATGGCCAGGCAACGACTCGGCGAAGAACCGTGCGTTCTCCTCCGTGTAGGCCTTCCACTGCTCCGGCAGATCGTCCTCGTAGTAGATCGCCTCCACCGGGCACACCGGCTCACACGCCCCGCAGTCCACGCACTCGTCCGGATGGATGTAGAGCATCCGCTCGCCCTCGTAGATGCAGTCCACCGGGCACTCCTCCACGCACGCCCGGTCAAGCACATCCACGCACGTCTCCCCGATCACGTAGGTCATCCCGCATCCTCTCGTCCCATGCCAGCTCCTCATTATAAACTATCTACATTGTAAAAACCAATCGCACCCGGCCCAGGGCTCCGCCTGGGATGCCCAGGAGAGGATGAGGCTCGTAGGATTACCGTTCTCGATCGCCAGGAGCCGCGCGTGCCTATCCAGAGCAACCCCGCGACCTTCCGCACCCTCGACGGCCTGCGCCTGGCCGCTACGCTCGTCACACCTGACGCCTCACCGCAGCTCGCCGCGGTCCTGGTCCACGGCGGCGGCGTCACCCGAGAGGAAGGCGGCTTCTTCACAAGACTCGCGGCTGGGCTCGGCGAGGCTGGCGTGGCGTCCCTGCGCTTCGACCTGCGCGGCCACGGCGAGAGCGAAGGACGGCAAGAAGAGCTGACGCTTGCCACGATCCTCAACGACATTCGCGTGGCGTTGGCCCACGTTCGAGAAGCGACCGGCGCGAGACGGCTTGGCCTGCTTGGCGCGAGCTTCGCGGGCGGGGTCTGCGCCTACTACGCGGCTAAGCGCTCAGAAGAGCTTGACCGCCTGGTGCTGCTCAACCCGCAGCTCGACTATAAGCGGCGCACCATTACCAGCCGGCCGTGCTGGACGGACGATCAGCTCAACGACGACATGGCACGGCAGCTTGAAGAACACGGGTTCATCCAGTTCACGCCGACGCTGAAGCACGGCCGGCCACTCCTCAACGAGGCCTTCTGGTTCGAGGTGCTACCGGTGCTCCGCGACATCCGGGCCCCGACGCTCGTCGTCCACGGCACCAAGGACACGTTCGTTCCCGTTGAAGCCTCGCGGGACGCGATGCAGCGGTTCACGGTGGAGCACGAGCTGGTAGAGATCGAGGGCGCGCAGCACGGCTTCGCGGTGCACGACGACCCGCAGTACCTCAACCCGCAGAGTCAAGAATGGCAGGCGTTCGTGATCCGCACCGTGACGGAGTGGATTACCGCGGCCTCCTAAGCTTGTGATTAAACCC
>DPMS01000054.1 GCA_003541285.1 Actinomycetota bacterium | reverse complement strand
GGGCGCCGGCTTCGGCACCGCGACCGACATGGCCACGTTCCCTTCCTTGAGCCCGCACGTTACCGCCGAGATCGCGGCGCTGGCCCGCTGCGGGGTGACCGCGGTCAGCCAGACCGCGGGCCCGGAGGTGGTGCTGGCCGGGGAGGCCGGGCTGCCGATGGCGCTGGCCGGGTATGTGACCGACTATGCCAACGGCGTGGGACAGCCGGAGCCGGTGGCGGCGCTGCTGGCCCGCGTGCGGCAGAGCACTTCGATCCTCGCCGCGCTGGTAGACCATGCCCTGCCCGCGATCCGTGACCTGAGCCCGGCCGGTGTCGTGCACAGGTTCGAGCCGTGACCTGGCCCCGTCCGGTGCGCCCGGCTGGCCCGGTGATCCCGGGCCGGCCCGCGGTACTGATCATGGCGAAGGCGCCCCGGCCCGGCATGGTCAAGACCCGGCTGCACCCGGTGCTCGGCCCCGATGGCTGCGCCGCGCTGGCGGAGCGGCTGATCCGGCACGCCGTCTCGGTCGCAGGCGGCACGGACGGCGTGACGGTGTTCACCGCTGTCGAGCCACCGGACGCCCTTGGCGAGGTGGCGAGCCTGATACCCGATGGCATCTGCCTTCTGCCCCAGCGGGGAGCCGACCTGGGTGAGCGGCTAGCCGCCGTGATGAGCGAAGTGTTCGCCAGAGGGCACGGGCCGGTGGTGGTCATCGGGACCGACGCCCCGACCCTCACCGCCGGCCGGCTGGCCCAGGCGTTCGGTGAGCTCGCCCGCGGCCGGGACGTCGTGTTCGGCCCGGCCTGCGATGGCGGCTACTACCTGGTGGGCCTGACCCGGCCAGCGCCCGGGTTGTTCGCCCTGGACCCGGGCGTGTGGGGAGGTGACCGGGTGCTGGCGGCCAGCCTCGTGGCGGCCCGCCGGGCGGGCCTTGATGCCGGGTTGCTGCCCGCGCTGCGCGATCTCGACACTCCCGCAGACGCCGACGCGCTGCTGGCGGACCCGCTGCTGCCGGCCGCGATCGCCGCGGCTCTGCGGTCATCCCGTCCCGCCGTCCCTGGCCATGAGCACGCCGAGGAACCGGCGGGCCTGCCGGTGTCGATCGTGGTGCCGGTGCTGAACGAGGCCGCCGGCATCACGGCCGCCCTGGCGCGGCTGCGCGGTGACTTCCCGGGCTGCGAGCTGGTGGCCGCCGACGGGGGCAGCAGCGATGGCACCGCCGAGCTGGCCGCCCCGCTGGCCCGCGTGGTCTCCAGCGAGCCGGGGCGGGCGGCTCAGATGAACGCCGGAGCGCGGCACGCCCGCGGCGAGGTGCTGTGGTTCATCCACGCCGACACCCGCGTGGACCCCGGCGCGCTGGGACAGATCACTGAAGCGCTCGCCGATCCGGACACGGTGGGCGGCGGGCTGACGCTGCGGTTCGACCAGTCCTCCTTCGCGTTGCGGTACGTGGCGTGGACGTCCAACCTGCGCGCCCGCCACCTGCACTGGGTGTTCGGGGACCAGGCGATGTTCATCCGCCGCAGCGTGTTCGACGCGCTGGGCGGGTTCCCCGGCCTGCCGATCATGGAAGACCTGGAAATGTCCCGGCGGCTGCACCGCGCCGGCCGGCTCGCCGTGCTTCCGGCCACCGCCGCCACCTCGGCGCGGCGGTTCACCGAGCACGGCACCTGGCGGACGCTGGCGTTCATGCAGTACCTGAAGCTGCTGTACTTCGCCGGCGTCGACCCGCAGCGGATCAGTGACCGTTACCGCGCCGGGCCGCGCCGCCTCGCCCGGCCCCGGCCAGGACCGCGAGCAACCAGAAGACAGGTCAGGAGATGAGTGTGACGGCTGCCACGGATGAGACGGTGGGTGCCCGGCTGGACCGCCTGGCCTGGAGCAGGCTCCACACTACGATCTTGCTCGCGCTGGGCGCGGGCTGGCTGTTCGACTCGTTCGAGGTGCAGATGTTCTCCAGCGCTGTCGGCCCGCTCGGCGACCATTTCGGCGCCTCGGTGCTCGCCCGTGACGCGCTGCTCGCGGTGTGGCTGACCGGGATCCTGCTCGGCGCGCCTGCCGGGGGGCGGCTCACCGACCGGTTCGGCCGCCGGAAACTGTTCGTGATCACCCTGCTGTGGTACGCGGGGTTCACCATGGCGACCGGGCTGGCCCCCACCCTCGGGTTCGTGTACGTGTTCCGGTTCCTGGCCGCCCTCGGGGTGGGCGCGGAGTACGCGATCGTCACCGCGGCGATCGCCGAGTTCGCTCCCGCCCGGGTCCGCGGCCGGGTGAACGCGCTGGTGATGAACTTCTGGTCGGCCGGGGCGATCCTGGCCGCGCTGCTAGCCTACCTGCTGCTGGACACCCTCGCGCTGGGCAGCGCGGTCTCCTGGCGGTACATGTTCATCCTCGGCGGGCTGATCGCGCTGATCGTGCTGTACTTCCGCCGCCGGATCCCGGAGTCGCCGCGCTGGCTGGCCTCCCGCGGCCGCCACCAGGAGGCCGAGGCGATCGTCGCCGGCCTGGAGCAGCGGGCCGGCGCGGCCGATGCTGCCGACGTGCGGGCCGGTGACGCGGGCCCGGGCCTGCGGGAAGCGCTGGGCGAGCTGGTGCGCCGCTACCCGGGCAGGCTGGCGCTCGGCGCGGCGCTCGACCTGGCCGAGGCGTTCGGCTACTACGGACTGTTCGCGCTGCTGTCGGTGGTGGTCCTGGCGCAGGTGCACATCGGCCAGCGGGCGATCCCGTTCTTCTACATCATCGGCAACCTCGGCGCGCTGGCCGGCGGGGTGGCGATGAGCGCCTTGTTCGACCGGCTCGGCCACCGGGTCACCGTCGGCGGCAGCTACCTGGCCGCCGCGGCGGGGGTGGGCCTGCTGGCACTCGCCACCGCGGCGGGCAGCCCGGTGCTGGTGACCGTGGCGTTCGCGGTGGCCAGCGCGGCCGGCACCGCCGCGTGGACCTCGGCGTACCCGATGTTCACCGAGCTGTTCCCCACCCACCTGCGCGGCGCCGGGGTCGGCGCGTCGGTGGCCGTGGGCCGGGGCGGGGCGATCGTGGGCACGCTGGCGCTGCCCGCGATCGCGACCAGCATCGGGCCGGCCTGGTCCTACCTGCTGGTCATCGCGTTCTGGCTGGCCGGGTCGGCGGCCATCGCCGTCTACGCGGCGCGCGGCGGCACCGAGCCGGCCGGGCGGCCGCTGGAGGCGGTCAGCGCGGCGCGGCTGGTCGGCGCCGCCGCCGGGCCGGCCGGAAGCTGACCGCGGCCACCGAGGCCAGTCCCCGGAAAGGAGAGGCTGATGCGGATCGGGGTATGCGGCGGGACGTACGGGAACCCGTACGCGCTGCGCGCGTTCGTGGCCGACGCCGCCGCACGCGGCTGCCAGCGGCTGTACTGCCTGGGTGATCTCGGCGGGTTCGGCGCCGAGACCGACGCCCTGTGGCCGGTCCTCACCGGCGCCGGCGTGGAATGCATCGCGGGCAACTACGACGTCGCCCTGGCCCGCGCCGACCCGGACTGCGGCTGCGGCTACCGCGACCCGCGCGACAACGAGTTCGCCCAGCTCATCTACGACTACACGCTCGCCCACACCAGCCGGGCGTTCGCCGCCTGGATGGGGCGGCTGCCCACCCAGCGGCGGGAGCGGATCGGCGGCTGCGCGGTGCACATGGTGCACGGCTCGCCGCTGGCGCTGAACGACTTCTGGTGGGAGTCGCTGCCCGAGGGCGGGCACAGGCTGCGGGTCGCCGCCAGCGGCGCCGACGTGATCTGCTGCACGCATTCCGGGCTGCCGTGGCAGCGCCGGGTCGGCCGGACCCTGGTAGTCAACGTGGGGGTGCTCGGCAAGCCCGCCAACGACGGGCGCCGCGAGGTGTGGTACGCGGTGCTCGACCTCGACGGCGGCAGCGCCCGCGCCGAGCTGGTCCCGCTCGAGTACGACTGGGCGGCGCAGGCCGCGTCGATGCGCCGCGCCGGGCTGCCCGAGGCGTTCGCCGAGACGATCGAGACCGGCTGGTGGACCACCTGCGTAGAGATCCTGCCGCCCCGCGAACGCGCCGCCGGCCGGTTCCAGCTCTACGCCTCCGCCCTTCCGGAGGCGTTCCGCCCGGCCGCCGGGGGCTGGGGCGCGGCTCCTGCCGACGGCGGCCGTGAGGTCCCCCGCGAGGACCCCGGCGGTCGCGATCCCGGCCACGCCGCGGGCGGGGATGAGTCCGCCCGGCCGGTGATCCCGCTATTCGGGTCGGCGTACTTCCCGCCCAGGCTGTGGGTGTACACGAACTTCCACTG
The DNA here is from genome assembly GCA_003541285.1 of Actinomycetota bacterium. GTDB lineage: Bacteria > Actinomycetota > Actinomycetes > Streptosporangiales > Streptosporangiaceae > UBA9676. The sequence goes on along the minus strand of DPMS01000054.1, from coordinate 886 downwards.
CAACCTGGCCTGCGACTACTGCGCGGTCGCCTCCTCCCCCAAGGCGGCTCCCCGAATTATGCCGGCCGGGCAGTTCCAGGACCTCATCGACGAAGCCGTCGGCGAGGGGTTCGCCGAGCTGTACCTCACGGGCGGGGAGCCATTCCTGCACCCGGACATCATCGAGATGCTCGGCTACGCCAGCCAGCTGCTGCCCACCGTCGTCCTCACCAACGGGATGCTGTTCCGCGGCCAGCGCCTGGCCGGGCTCGCCGCACTCGCGCAGCAGGCCGGGACCCTGATCATCCAGACCTCGCTGGACGGCGCCCGCCCGCAGACCCACGACACGCACCGCGGCCGCGGCTCCTGGGCGCGGACCATGGACGGCATCCGGCAGGCGGTGCGCCTCGGCCTGCCGGTCCGGGTCGCGATGACCGAGACCCCGCAGAACACCGCGGAGACCGGCGAGGTTGCCCGGCTGCTCGCCGGCCTGGGGATCGAGGGCGGGGCCTTCGCGGTCCGGCCGCTCCTGCGCCGCGGCCTGTCCCCGGCCGGCCTGGACATCGAAGCCGGCACCACCATCCCGGAACTGACNNCCCGGACATGCTGCTCGCCGGCCCGGGAACCCCGCTCGCGGCCGGCAAGCGGCTGGTCACCGAACGGTTCTTCGCGGCGCGGCTGGCCGACGGCAGCCTGCCCCGCCCCTACCGGTGCGCCGTCTGAACGACCAGCGCCAGCCCGGAACAACCCATGCCAGCCCAGGGAGGCAACCATGCCGCGACCCGAAGACGTGACCATCGAGCTGACCGGCATCCGGCTCACCGAAGCACCCGGCGGGCAGCCCGTGTCGCTGGCCGGGATCGGCGGCGTGCAGATCCTGGTGCTCCTGCGGCACCGGCATTGACTG
>DPMS01000397.1 GCA_003541285.1 Actinomycetota bacterium | reverse complement strand
ATCAACCTGGCCCTGGTCCTGTACCTGGTGCTCACCAAGCGGCTGTTCGGGGTCAGAGGCGGCAAGAAGGCCTATGAGGCCCGGCTGCGCAGCGCGTCCATCCTCCAGGCGGAGATCGACGCGCCGGCAGCCGCCCCGCCCCTGCGCGCAACCCCGGCGGCAGGCACTGGCGCCCAGGGCGCCGGGTCAGCGGCCAGCCCGGCCGTGGCCGGGACCAGCGCACCGGCCCCCGTCAAGCCACCCTCGACGTAACGGGATCAGCCGGCGGCCCTCGGTGTAATACCGCAGCTGATCCCGGGCCCGCCTTGCCGTTATATCAGCCTGTTCCGGGCGCCATTTTCGCGCATATGGCGTCATTCCAGTAACGAAATCATGGAGCGATGACAACAATTGGCGCCCGGGCGGCGCCCCGCCCGGGCGGCAGCGGCTTGGCCTGGCGGGAGTCTACGCTGGCCACGCTGCGGGGCCGGGCAGGATGGGCGGAGCGGGCCGCCGCCTGTGAGCAGCAACCCCGCGGCGCCGGGGCCGGGGATTATCACGCATATCACGATTGGAGCCGGTAAATCCTGCTACGGTCGCTCCCTGGTTGTGCCCAAGATATGGGGCCGGCCATCACCAATAGGGGATCACTGACTCCAGCGAAGGGGACAGGTAGTGAGGAAGCTGCCAGGAATCCTCGGGCCCGGGGGCATGCGGTGGGCGCTCGCCCTGGCCAGCGCGGCGCTGGTCGCCACCGCCGCGCCCGCGGCCTCAGCGGCCACGGCCGCGCACACCGCCGTGCATCCGGTGAAGCTCACCCACGCCACCCGGGGAACGCTGCACCGGGCGGGAACGGTCAACCTGCGGGCGATCGCAGCCGCTGACGCCAAGCGGGCCAAACGGGCTCCCACCGTGAGCACTCCCCGGCATGCGGCGCCGCTGCGCAAGCTGCCATCCGCCACGTCGGCCGCGCACGCCGCCCGCACCAGCGCGCCGGCCGTCTCCGGCCGCGCTAAGGGCCTGACCCCGATCACCGGGCAGAACGTCAGCGGCGAGCACGGTTTCAACGGCCTCACCTCGTCGAACAACGCGGCGGCCAACCCGGCCATCGGCGATGTGACTCCGCCCGACCAGGGCCTGGCCGTCGGGCCGAGCCCGGCCGGCCCGGCCATCGTCGAGTTCGTGAACATGTCACTGAACATCTACTCGGCCAGCGGGAAGACGCTCCTCGGGGCGATCCCCGCCTACCAGGTCTTCGGCCTGGCCCCCGACGCGTTCCTCAGCGATCCCCGCGCCTACTGGGATCCGCAGAGCCATCACTGGTTCCTCACCATGTTCACCTTCGGGCCAAACTCCGTGGACAACGTCCAGTACATCGCCCTGAGCCAGACCACGAACCCGTTCGGCGCCTATACGATCTACGCCATCTCCACCAACGATCCGAGCGCCACCGGCTGCCCGTGCCTGGGTGACTTCGACCAGATCGGGTCGGACGCCAACGGCTTCTACATCGCGACGAACGAGTTCTCTTTCGCCACGCCCGCGTACAACGGCGCGTACATCTACGCCGTCTCGAGGCTGAACCTCATCAAGAACGCCGAGGGGGCCGGGCCAGTCCCGGCTGTGTTCCTCTACAAGGTGCCGCTGATCGACCCGTTCGGCTCCTACCACGTCTCGCCGGCCTCGGTGCCGCAGGGCGCGGCAGCCCCCGGCACCGAGTACTTCGTCGAGTCCAACGGCAACCTGCCTTACGACGGGTCGACGTTCGGGTCGGGGCTGGAGGTGTTCAACCTGAACCACACCGCCCTGCTCAACTCCAACGCGCCACCGCATTTCAATGCGACAGGTCTCAACACCGAGCCCTACTCGCAGCCGCTGAACGTACCCCAGAAGAACGGGCCCAACCCGCTGGGCAGTTCGGTGGGCGAGCCGGTAGCGGCGCTCCAGACGGACTTCAACGCGGTCCAGGAGGTCACCTACGCCGGCGGGCTGCTCTACGCGGAACTGAACACGGGCTTCAACTTCAAGTCCGGGTTCAACTCCGGCGTGGCCTGGTTCGTGCTGCACCCCTCGCATCCGGCCAGCCTGACGTCGTTCAGCGTCAAGCTGGTGCACAACGGGTACGTCCTTACCAACCAGGACCTGCTCTATCCGGTCATCGGCGTGAACGCGCACGGCGAGGGCTACCTGTCGATGGCCGTCTCCGGTCCCGGCCGGTTCCCGAGCGCTGCCTACGTGAAGTTCAAAGGCCCCCACGGCACCACCGGTGACGTGCACATCGCGGCAAACGGCGCCAACCCGCTGGACGACTTCAGCTGCTACCCGGAGACCAACTCCATCGGCGCTTCCCCGTGCCGCTATGGCGACTACTCGATGGCCCAGGCCTTCAACGGCCGCATCTACCAGGCCACCGAGTACGTGGCACCCGTGCCCAGGGACCCCAGCGGCAACTGGGGCACCCGGCTCTGGAGCGCGCCGGTTCCCTGACCCGGGAAAGAAGAACGGCCCCGGGCCGGCCCGGGCCGGCC
>DPMS01000389.1 GCA_003541285.1 Actinomycetota bacterium | reverse complement strand
GGCGGGGCGGTACGGGCGGGCCGGGGGGGGGTCGGCGCGTGGACGGTGCTGGCGGGGTGGGGGCGGGCCGGGTGGGGGCCGGCCAGCTGGGTACCTGCCGCGCCGCACCCCGCCGCCAGCAGGGTGGTCAGCACGACCGCGGCCAGCGGCCGGACGGGGGCGATAGTGGCCACCCGCGTCAGGGTACGCGCTCGCCCCGGTTACGTCAGCCGGGGTTGTCCGGGGCGATCACGGTCATCCCACCCGGACCCCGGTGACCGCGAACCGCTCGACGGACGCGACGTGACCACCGGTGTGCACGACGATGGTGATCACCTGGCCCGTGCTCGCGCTGAACGGCACGGTGAACGACCACGGAGTGGCCTGCCCGCCGGCCGGCACTCCGCCGGCGCTGCCCACAGCCGCGGCTGTCCCCAGGGTGCGGACCTCGGCCCGCAGGTTCTCATCCACCCCGGTGATCTTCCCGCCGATCTTCACCGGCGAGGTCACAGTGGTGCCGTAGGCCGGGATGTCGAGGGTGAGGGTGGTGTCGTCGGTGCCGACCACCTCCCAGGGCGCGTTCTGGCCGGTGCCGTACTTCACCAGGTGAACGATGGCGGCAGCGCTGATGTGGCCGTTGGGGAGGGTCAGCCCGACAGTCACGTGGGCGTCGTTCCCGCTGATCGTTTGCGCCGCGACCTTGTTGATCTGGGTGAAGCCGAGGTATCCCTGCGAGAAGGCGACCGCTGTCTGGCCGGCGCTCAGATGCCAGGGCTGATGCCCGCCCGAGGCGTAACTGGCCTGCCAGGCCTGCGCGTCGGCCAGGCTGGAGAACGGGAACAGCGGCTGATAGGCGAACGGCGTCGCTGCCGGGGCAGGTGCTGGGGTCGCCGCGGGTGCCGAGGTCGCCGGTGCGGCTGGCGAGGAACTGCGGGGTGAGGCTGATTGAGATGCCGGTGGCCCGCCCGCGCTGCCGCAGCCGGCGACCAGCAATCCGGTGGCCAGCACGGTGACCAGCACGGTGACCAGCCGATTAGTGAGGCTCATGAGATCCCCTACGGAGAACTGGCGGTGCCGCCATGACGCCGCCGGTGCTAGCGTCGGCCAGCCGGGCCGCCACGGCCACGGCCGAATGGCCTCTCCGGACCGGCAATGGTCATCCGCCGGGCGGGTGCCTCTGGACACCGCTGGGGACCCCACCTAGCCTTGACTGTATGGTCAGTCAACCATCGCTGCGCCCGCCCGCTCCCCTTGATCCGGCCGGAGTCGCCGCGGCCTTGCTGCCGTTCGGCCAGAGCCTGATGCTGCCCCGTGCCGCCTATGTCGACCCTGCCGTGTTCGCCTGGGAGCAGCGCTATTTCTTCGGCGGTGGCTGGCTGTGCGTGGGCCGCAGCGATCAGGTGCCACGCCCGGGTGACCAGCATGCGGAGCCGGCCGGCGAGGGGAGCGTCCTGCTCGTGCGGGGCGAGGACGGCGTGCTGCGCGCGTTCGCCAACACCTGCCGTCACCGGGGTCATGAACTGCTGCCGTGTGGCGCCGCTGCCCAGCAGAAGGTGATCATCTGTCCCTATCACTCGTGGACCTACTCACTTGACGGAGGGCTCCGGGCAGCGGCCGGCTTCAAGAACAAGCCTGGCTTCACAGCCGGGGACTGGGGACTGACCGAGCTGCCGGTGACCGAATGGCATGGCCTGGTGTTCGTGGACAGCTCCGGCACGGCGGCGCCCCTGACGGACCTGCTGGGCTCGCTGGCGGAATTCGTCGCCCCCTACGAGCCGGAGCGGCTGGTGGTGGCCGGGCAGCACGACTACGAGACCACGGCCAACTGGAAGATCCTCACCGAGAACTACCACGAGTGTTACCACTGCCCGGCGATCCACCCGGAACTGTGCCGGGTGAGCCCGCCCAAGAGCGGCGAGAACTACGCGGCACCCGGGATGTGGGCCGGCGGCTGGATGGACCTGCGGGATGGGATGGCGACCATGTCGCTGGACGGGGCCAGCCACGGGGTCCCGTTGCGCGGACTGGATGCCAAGGGGCTGCGGACCGTCCTGTATCTCAACATCTTCCCCAACGTGCTGATCAGCCTGCATCCCGACTACGTGATGGTGCACCGGCTGATGCCGCTCGCCGTCGGCCGGACCCGGATCGAGTGCACCTGGGCATTTGCCCCCGAATCGCTGGCGCTGCCTGGCTTCGACCCCGGCTATGCGATCGAGTTCTGGGACCTCACCAACCGGCAGGACTGGGCGGCCTGTGAGTCGGTCCAGCGCGGCCTGACCTCACCGCACGCCGTGCCCGGCCCGCTGTCGCCGCAGGAGGACGCGGTCTACCAGATCGTCACCATGATCGCGCGCGGCTACCAGGGCCAGCCAGTCTGGAATCCGGGCCTGCCCACCTGGACCGCCGCCACCCCGGCCGCGGCACGCTGACCGATGGCCTGCCGCCCCGGGCATGCCGCGCCCCGGGCAGGCGGCGAGGCCGGCGACGTGGAGTGGAATTTCGGGAAGTTCCCGGTCGGGCCCGACGGCACGGTCATCGCCCGGTTCCGGCCGCAGGTCACCCCCGAGGGCCCCGGATCACCGGGTCAGGCGAGTGCCCCGGGTCCCCGTTTCGCCATCTGGCCGGCGATGATCGCCCGCTGGACTTCGCTGGTGCCTTCCCAGATCCGTTCGACGCGCAGTTCGCGGAAGAAGCGTTCGGCTACGTTCTCGCGCATATAACCACGGCCGCCGAAGACCTGCACGGCGCGGTCGGCGACCCGCCCGGCCATCTCCGAGCAGTAGAGCTTGGCCATGGAGCACTGTGCGTGGGCGATCTTGACGTCCCCGCCCCGGTCGATGCCGCGGGCAGTCTCATAGGCCAGTGCCCTGGCCGCGAACAGTTCCGTGAGGCTGTCCGCCAGCATCCCGGCGACCAGGCCGAATTCGCTGATCGGCTGGCCGCTGACGCGCCGCCGGGTGGCGAACGCTGTCATCTCCACGGTGAGCCGTTCCGCGGCCCCCAGGCAGCGGGCGGCGACCATCAGCCGCTCGAAGCGGAACCACTCGTACGCGAAGGCCATCCCGGCGCCCTCCGCGCCGACCAGGTTGGCCGCCGGGACGTAGACGTCGGTGAAGGCCACGATCGGATGGTGGTGGCTGATCGTGTGCGAGTACGCCGGGGTACGGACGACCTTCACGCCCGGGCTCGGCAGGTCGACGAGGAACATCGCGTGCTCGCCGTGATGCGGCCCACCGTCCAGCCTGGCCTGGAAGAAGGCGTAACTGGCGGTATTGAACGAGGTCACGTGCCACTTGACGCCGTTGAGGAGGTAGCCGTCGCCGTCCCTGCGGGCGGTCGCCTCGATCGCCGCCACGTCCGACCCCGCGCCTTCCTCGGTAATCGCGTAGCACTCCTCGCGCTCACCGCGGATGGCGGGCCGGAGGTAGCGCTCGATCTGGTCCGGGGTGGCCACCGCAGGCAGCCAGGACGGGGGGGTGGCCGCCACCCAGGCCAGCGCGTTGGTCACCCGGCCGGCCTGCTCGGAGATCAGGACCTGCTGGAGCATGGTGCACCCGCCGCCACCGAGGCTGGCGGGCATGTTGGCCGAGTGCAGGCCAAGTTCGCGCGCCCGGGCGGCATGCGCGGCGGCCACGCCGGGTGGCAGTTCGCCGCCTGCGGTTTCGGCGGATTCCTCGAAGGGGATCAGCTCATCGGCCAGGGTGCGGGCGCGTGCCTGGATCTCAAGGTCCTCATCAGTCAGCCCGTACATCGCGCCCCTTGCCGGTGGTCACCGGAGTCGTCAGTATTGACTGAACATTCAGTTTATGCCAGCATCTGGCTCGTGCCAATGCCCTCGCCAGGCCAGATGGACATCGCCGACGCGGTCGTCGTCGGCGGCGGGACGATCGGCGCGTGGTGTGCGCACTTCCTGCGGCGGGCCGGCCTGGACCGGGTCGTCCTGCTGGAGAAGGGCATGCTCGGGCAGGGGGCGAGCAGCCGGGCGGCCGGAGTGGTCCGGCTGCAGGGCGGCACGCCAACCGCGGTGCGGCTGGCCCGGTGGTCACGCCGGTTCTACCTGGGCCAGCGGGACGAACTGGGCATCGACTCCGGCTTCGTCAGCCAGGGTTACCTGCTGCCCTGCTTCACCGAGGCGCAGGTGGTGGAAGCCAGGGAGCGGATGGCCATGCAGGCCGGCCTCGGGGTGCCGGTGCGCTGGCTGGACCCGGCGCAGGTGGACGCGGCCAACCCCACCCTGGCGCCGGGTGCGACCCTGGGTGGCACCTTCTGCGATGACGACGGATACATAACCCCTCCGCGTAACGTCACCGCCTACGCGGTCGCCCTCGCCACCGCCGGCGTGCGGGTGCGTGAGCACACCAGGTTCACCGGCCTGGTGATGGCGGGCGGGCAGGTGACTGCGGTGGAGACGAGCGCCGGGCCAGTCGCCACCCCGCTGGTGGTGCTCACCGGTGGGCCGAAGTTGGCCGAGGTGGGTGCACTGGCCGGGATCCGCGTCCCGGCGGGCGGGGGGGGGGG
>DPMS01000364.1 GCA_003541285.1 Actinomycetota bacterium | reverse complement strand
GCTTCCGGCCCTGGCCTGTCCGGGGCCTCGACCGCCGCGTCCGCGAACGCCCGCAGCGCCTCCGCGGCAGTCCGCTGCGCGGGCACGGACAGCCTGGCCATGATGTCCCCAATCAGCGTGCGGCACTGCCTGGTGCCTTCGTCGACCACGTGCCTGCCCGCCGGGGTGACCGAGACAAGCACTGCCCGGCGATCGCAACGCGCCCGGTGCCTCCGGATGAACCCCTTGCGTGCCAGCCGGCCGCACATGCGCCCCGCGGTCGACGGCGCCACGTCCAGCGTCCCCGCCAGGTCCACCAGGCGCTGCGGGCCGCGGGCCGCCAGCACCACCAGTGCCCGGTACTGCGCCATTGTGGTCTCTGCCGCGACCGCGCCCAGCGACCTCGTCGCCACCGCGACCATGCACCGGCTGGCGGTGAGCACCGCGTCCACCGCGCGCGGATCGGCTTGTGATTGTCGTGACACTTGATCATCCACACTTGATCATCCACACTATGTGCATCAGTCAACATTTGTAGTATGCAATACTTGTATCATACATCTCATGGGCTCTGGACCACGCGAGCGGGACCGCGCCGTATCGCCGCATACACCGGAACGGCCAGGCAGCTGAGATCCGGACTGTCATCGATCCGGGTGGAGCGTGGGTTTGCGGAATTGTTCACCAGACTTGGTGATCATGCCGGCATCGTTATCGAGATCAGCGGTGCCGAGGGCACGCTCCTTGCGTCAGTTGACCGCCGGAGGTGATCATTGGCCTTGAACTGTCACATGGTCTCTACCTGTACCGGACAAGGACTCGGGAAGACGGCGACGAGACCCTCGCCATCGGCGGCCAGCCGAGTGACATTCAGTCGGCGTAACGAGGGCTAGGCCTGATCACGAAAAAGCGGAAATTGAAGGATCATTCGGACACATGCCAGATCTGCTAACTCTCCACGCATCATCTCAGCCCGGCAAGCTAGCCGTCATCGAGGACAGGCCAGGCGCGGACGTCGTCTCGTGGACATACGCTCAGCTCGAGGTGGAGGCAAACCGGCTGGCCAACGTGCTTGTCTCGCTGGGTGTAGGCCGGGGCGGGAAAGTCATCTGGTGCGGGCCCAACTCGCCACAGGTCGTGGCGGTCATCAACGCGGCCAGGAAGATCGGCGCGGTCGCGGTTCCGCTGAACTACCGCCTGACGGCCGAGGAAGCCCGCTATATCGTGGTCCACTCCGACGCCTGCGTCGCTTATGTCGATGCGGAGTATGCGCATCTGATCCCGGCCCCACGGGACGTGCACCTTGGCAACCTGCGTCATGTGCTCGTCCACGGCGGCGCCGCCCCGGCCGGGATGCTCGGCGAGGACATCGTCGCCCGGGCATCGGCCGAACCCCTGGCCGGGGAGACCGAGGGCACCGGCGCGACGATGATCTACACCTCCGGGACGACCGGCAAGCCGAAGGGCGCCTACCGCAGCATGGCCGACCAGAGCACGGCGACCGCACTGATCGGCTTCATCGGCTACATGGCAGACGACGTCTACCTCACATCCGGCCCGCTGTATCACAGCGGCCCGCTGGCGTTCATGGGCGCCGGGCTCGCGCTCGGCCAGACGATCATCATCCAGCGGAAGTTCGGGCCGGAGGACTGGCTGCGCCTCGTGAGCAAGTACAAGGTCACCTCCACGTTCTCCGCGCCGCCGCTGATCCGGCTGGTGTGCGCGCTGCCAGCTGAGGTCAAGGGCCACTACGACCGGTCTTCGATGCGGATCATGCTGGCCAACGCCGCGCCGTGGAGCTTCGCGCTCAAGCAGGCCTACCTAGCCGACTTCCCGGCGGACTCACTCTGGGAAGTCTACGGATCGACCGAACTCGGGGTGAACTGCGTCCTCGAGCCCAGGGACCAATTGCGCAAGCCCGGCTCGTGCGGCAAGCCGGCCCCGGGTGTCGAGATCCGCTTGCTCGACGCCGACGGCAATGAGGTGACCGGAACCGGACCGGCGCACTCCGGCGAGCTCTACGTCGGGTCCACCGGGGTCTTCAACGAGTACTACAAGCAGCCGGAGACTTATAAGGCCGCGATGCACGGTGACTTCCACACCGTCGGTGACGTCGCCTACCGGGACGAGGAGGGCTACTACTACATCTGCGACCGCAAGAACGACATGATCATCTCTGGTGGCATGAACGTCTACCCCGCCGAGATCGAGGCCGCCATTGAACAGCATCCGGGCATCTTCGACGTCGCGGTCTTCGGGATCCCCTCGGAGCAATGGGGTGAGCAGGTGCATGCCACCGTGGTACTCGCTCCGGGAGCGTCGCTGTCGGAGGCGGACGTGATCGGCTATGCCCGCCAGCACCTAGCCGGGTACAAATGTCCCCGCTCAGTGTCCTTCATGGACGAGCTCCCACGCACGGGCTCGGGCAAGCTACTCAAGCGCGAACTCCGGGCACCGTACTGAGCCGGTCATGCAAAGCAGGTCGGCTAACCCGGGCGCACCTCAGGGCCTAGTGGTAACACGAACGAGGAAGGCAGAATTCTTGCTGGTCAGCGGGATTGAAACCGCCCTCAGGGCTAACGGCCGCGCAGTCCGCTCACCGCTGGCCCGGACCGCATGTCAGGCCGGACGCCCCTCCATGGGCAACCCCAGCGCCCGGAGCAGCTCGCCCAGGCTGGCGAACGTGGCGCCGTCCGGGAGCGACGACACCAGGTCCAGCAGCCGCTGCTCCCCCTGGTGCGCCGCCAGAGTCTGGAGCAGATGCGCCCGGGTCGCCGGGAACGCAGTACGGTCCAGGTGACGGGCCAGATCGCTGCGCAGCTCGATGCCCTCCCAGTCCACTCCTGGCGGTGTTCCGGCGAACCTGCCCTCCGGAGCCCAGGTCGCCTCCTCGCCCGACGACTCGGGCTCCGGCCATTCCTCGCCGTGCGCCTGCAACTCACTGCGGTCCTGGCGCTTGATCGCGTCATCCGCCGCCGGTCCGTGCGTTCCGCTCTGCTCGCTCATTGGCATGCCTCGCATAGAGGACGGGGCCCGGGCGTTCGGTCCCAGACCGGCTGGTGGCTAGCCGTCGACCTTGCCCGCTGCCGGGACCGGGAAACATAAGAGCATCGATCCGGCGCCGGGGGACCTCGGAATCGGCCGCTATCCACGCCACGCTCTGTGGCCGGCGCTCCTACCGCTTGACGATCCGTATCCGCCGCCATGTAGCCAGCGGCTGCTCGGTGTTGGGCCACGGGTGGCGCCCAGATCCGGGGGGTGATCTGCGTGCGCCCACCGGCAGGGCTGCCCGGTGCTCGGCCGTGCCTATAGCGGAGGTCCGTCAAAGGGATTCAGGCCGCCCGTTCATACTTGGCTGGTGACGGATGTGAAACGGGTCCTGGTCACTGGCGCGGCCGGCAAGGTCGGGCAGGCGTTCATCGGGAAGCTGCTCGCCTCAAGCGATGACCGTTTTGCCGGGTTCACTGTCAGGGCGCTGTGCCACAACCGGGTTCTTGGCGCCGGTCCCCGCCTGGAGGTCTTGACCGGGTCGATCGAGCAGCGTGAGACCGTCGAGCGGGCGATGGACGGGGTGACGCACGTGCTTCACCTGGCCACCAGCAAAGAGACACCCGAGACCATCATCGATGTCGCGGTCAAGGGCCTGTTCTGGCTGCTGGAGGCCTGCCGGGCGAGCCCGTCGTTCCGCCAGTTCATCCTCATCGGCGGCGATGCGGGGGTGGGTCACTTCTTCTACCCGCACCCGGTCCCGGTCACCGAGACGCAGCCGCACAGCGCCTACCCGGGCTGCTATGCGCTGTCCAAGGTCCTGGAGGAGGTGATGATCGAGCAGTACGGAATCCAGTACGACCTGAATGTCTGCTGCCTGCGTGCGCCGTGGGTGATGGAGAAAGACGACTTCAAGTACCAGCTGTCGTTCGGCCAGGACGTTTTCGGCGGCCCGCGCTGGCGGGACCTGGTCGGTGCAGAGCAGGCCGACGCCTACGCCGTGAGCGGCACCATCCCCGTCATGCTCGACGAGCAGGGCCGCCCGGTCAAGCGCAACTTCGTGCACGTCGACGACCTCGCCGACGCGATCCTGCGCGCGATCGACAATCCCGCGGCACGACGGCAGACCTTCAACATCTGCACGGACGAACCCGTCGACTACGGCGAGCTCGGCGCCTACCTGGCACAATCCCGCGGCCTGCCCACCATCGGCATCCGCACGCCCTACCACTCCACCTGGCTCGACAACACCAAAGCCAAGTTCCTGCTCGGCTGGCGGCCACACTACGACCTGCAGCGGATGACCGACGAAGCCTGGAGCTACCAGCGCGCCCCCGACGATCCCCGCATGATCTGGTACCCGGGCTAGCCGCACCGCACCCGCCAAGAAACCGGCCGGCGCCCGGTTCCAGCCGCTTCGCGGGGATCTGGTCTATGCCGCGGTCAGTAGCTGGTCAGGTCAGGGACCGGTGGCAGGCGGGTGTCGTCTACGGTGAAGGTGAGCTCGCCCGCGACATCCACCACGCCGTCGACCGACCGTGACATGCGCACCGCGAACGGGATCATGCTTTTCTTCTCGACCTCACCGGCCAGGGTCACCACCCCTTCGGTGACGGTCACCCGCACCAGCGCTGGGTCGGTCCCGAGGTAATCGGTGAGTACCTCGTCGATGATCTCCTGCCGGATCTCGGTGTCTGGGCGGAGGAAGACCCGCACGAGGTCACACCGGCTGACGATCCCCTCCAGGCGGGCACCCGGCCCGGTCACGGGCAGCCGCTTGATCTTGCGCCGTTCCATCACCCGGGCCGCCGCCACCACGGACTCGTCCGGGCCGATCGTGATCGCAGGTGCGGTCATCAGGTCCCCGGCGGTCGTGCCCGCCGACCGGTCCCGCGCAGCCCAGCGGTGCCACCACGGCAGCGGCCTGGCCTTCGGGTCTTCCTGGGATCCCTGTTTGGGCAGCAGGTCCGCCTCGGACACCACCCCGGCCACGCGCCCCGCCCCGTCGAGCACAGGCAGGGCGCTCACGCCCCGCCTGGCCATGATCGCGGCCAGTTCCTTGAACGCAGTGTCCACGCGGGCCGTGACAACGTCGGATGTCATCACCTCACGCACTTTGCGATGAGACATAACCCCTCCAGATGCGTCCGTGGCCTGGCGCCTGCTACCTCAGGTCACTGCGGCGCGGCCGGAACCCCAAGGGGCGTAATGCCCCTGCCGGAATGCGAAAGTCCCTTCCCCGGTGCGCGCCGCCCGCGCTCAGCTGTACCGGTGCCAGCTACCCAGGCACGCGATGGCGGCTGACTGAGTCAGCTCCGATCATGAGCCCATCACACCAGGGTGACCACCGCGCCATCCGGCGCTGGCGGGTCCTGCCGGTGTGTCGCCACTCAAGCATCGGGTGAGGCCGGCAGCCTGGTTCAGGGCACGGCGACGTCGGCCGCGAGATGCCCTCCGGCGGACGCGCAGCGGGCTGGAGACCTACCAGACATGTCCTGGATCACCCGCAACGGCTACGGTCAGCTACTAGCCCTGCTGGCCGCCCGCCAGGACGCGCAGGGCGGGACGCTGGCCTGCATCCGGCCAGCTCGGTGGCCTGCCAGCATGGGCATCCTGGATGAGCGCCTCAAGATGGACGGCGAGCAGGATTGCCCCGTCGATCAGGAGATCGCATTCGGCGGCGGAAATCTCGCCGTGCGCGGCCTGCTGACGGAAGCTGGCGCACGTATGCTGCAGTGCCGAATCGACTGTGAACACAGTTCCCACCTCCCCTGGAATAGGCATACCTGCCGAGGTGGCCGGTCACGATAGGGGCTTTGGTCCGCATCTGGGCCGGCCTTCGGGTGCCGGTCCAGGGCGCGCCGCGTCTTGTAACCGGTGTGCGCCGTGCTGGATCCGATCTGAGCGCGGCGAGGCGATCCGGAACGGTTCTCAGGCACAAGACTGGTAGCGACATGCCCCTGGCCTGTGCGAGAGCACCGAACTGATCGCAAAGGCGACGTCCCACGTGCCAATTTCGTCCTGTGTCTGTACACGACCACCCCGCAGGACGAGCCACCGCCGGCCACCTCAGATATCCGCATCTGGCCGCGGGGCGTGCGTATGGCGCAGGGCCAGGTCACGCCGACGGGGCTGGCATCCCGCAGACCCGCACCATCCACCCATGCCGCACGGGCCCCTGCCGACCCGGGACGACCTTGCCGCTGTAGGCAACGAAGGTGCCGTGCTTCTGGTCGGCGTTGATCGTCCCGCTCCAGAGGTAGGTGCGGTTCGGGCCGGTCGCGCTGAGCACCGAGCAGTGGCAGGCGTCGCCGATCGTGTAGGCGTCCGCGAGAGCGTAGTGGTACGGGTTGTCCTGGCGGTCCAGGAACCCCAGGGTGGTCGGGCCGCCTTTGGCGTGATACCAGGCGTTCATCAGGCCGCCGTACCACGCGCCGTGC
>DPMS01000349.1 GCA_003541285.1 Actinomycetota bacterium | reverse complement strand
GGCTTCGGGCACGGTCACGCCCTATTCGAACAGCCCGGTCCCGGGCAGGTGCCAGGTACCGCGCCGCTGACCGCTGGCGGAATCCGCCCTCGTGCTCCCCGGCGTCATCGGCGGACGCACGACGTTGCCCCGCACGAGGCCCGCCCGGTTATCAGGACCGCCACGGCGCACGAGGGATGGTGCGGGCTTCTGGATCTCGGCGAGGCCGGGCCGCTGGGCGGACCTGGCGGGCGGCACCTTCTGCTTCGGCTTCAGCGGCGCCAACGAAGCGAGGTGGGCGCTGACCGCGCTGGCGGCACAGGAGCTCCGCCGGGTCGCCGGCGCGCTGGTGCCCTCACCTGCAGCCCGGCGGTGGTGACAGCCGGTGGCACGCGCGAATCACGGTTCCTGGAAGAGGAACGGCTGGCCGGGCCGGCCGTGGAGCAGGCCATCCCGGGACATAATGCGGACAATCCGCGCTGGCCACGCGGAGGGGTCGGCGCCGTCGCCGCGAACGGCAGGGCACCAGGATCGGCGGTTGCTGGTGGTCAGCGCCAGATTTCGCCGCGCAGACCTGGAGCACCGGAGCGTTGGGTGACCTCCCCGCCCGCCGCGCCAATGACGGCATCAGCGGCTGCACGCACACCAACGGCCAGCCCTGGGCTCGGCAGCGTGATGCCGCGGGCGGCCGGCTCGGCCTCTCATCTGGCGCGTCTGACCGGTCAGGGATGCCTGCCGGAGCTCTCGGAGCTTCTGGTGTGCCCCGGCTCCACCGAACCCGGGGCACATTAGAGCCTCCGGACACGCCGAGGCGTTTCACATCAGTAGATGTGCCGGGCCGTTGGTGAGATGTGGGAGTGACCGCAGTGACGCCACAGGCCCGGGCGGCGTGGGACTTCCACGTCCAGCGGGAGTGCACTTTCCGGCAGGCGCAGTCGCGCTCGTCCTGGGCATAAGCTGGGCCGTGAAGGCGAACGTCGGCGAGAGCGTCCCCGCCTGGGTTTCATGGGAGGGCACCGTGCCGCTCTCTGAGCATGAGCGGCGCCAGCTCGAGCAGATCGAGCAGGCGCTCCGCGCCGGTGATCCGCGGTTTGCTGACGCGGTACGCGCGGCCGACCCGCGGGTGCATTACAGGCGCCGGCTCATCGGGGCGGCGCTCGGGTTCCTGATCGGCGTCGGGCTGCTGCTCGCCGGGGTCGTGGTCAATGTCATCCTGATCGCCGTGGCGGGCTTTGTGGTCATGGTCGCCTGCAGCCTGTGGGCGGTGACCAGCTACCGACGCATGACCGGCAGCGCCCCCGGACGCGTCCCCGTCCAGGCCAGGGGCTCTGGCAAGAAGCGGCACGCGGCCACGGGCCGGCGAGCTGGCAAACAGGCGGGATCGGGGCTGATGGGGCGGCTGGAGGAGCGCTGGCGGCGCCGCCAGGAGGGCGACCGCTGACTCCAGGCTGCCCGCTGCCGTCCCTCTCGCCCCTGGCGCGGCGGCGCACCCGTTCTTCAGGGAAGCAGCCCCCGATCGTCTTGCACCGCTTCCGCATCCCGGTGCTTACCCGGCTCGGTGACGCCGCAGCCCGCTCTCATCAGCGGCAGGCTGCACATCCGCGTACGGCACCTGGGGGATAAAACCGGAATCCACCTGGCTTGGAGAGGGCTTGCCCACCTTGCCTGAGTCCTTGGATCACCCAGTGATCCATCCCCTTGACCTGGACAGGGGCGGTCTGGATGGATTGTGACCGGCCCTTCGGCCTCCGGGGCCCGCTCCGCCACGCGCCCGCCCGGGGTCGCCGGGGGCATCCCGGTCACTGAGGTTGGTGCCCGTTTTGCGGCTACTCGCCGGTGCGGTCGTAGATCATGACCTGCGATGCGTTGTCCTTGATCCAGTACACGTCGTTCACGCACGCCTGCTTGATCACGTAGGCCTGCCCCGACCAGGCGACAACCCGGCTGCTGGCGGTCTCAAGGTGCCAGTAATACTCGCCCTCGGCGTTCTTCAGGATCTTGAACTCAGGTTCTCGCGCCATGATCGGCTCCCCGGAGGATCCGGCCGTTGCTGGCCCGCTCCCTGAGATGGTCCCACCAGGCGCCCGGCCGCGCCGGGCCGACGTGGCGCGGGCCGCCGCCCGGCCGCGCGAACGCATCGTCCTTGCCGATGCGTCAGCCGATGACCTGCACGTTTTCCGCCTGGGGTCCCNNGTCGAACTCGACCTTCTGCCCCTCCTCCAGGCTGCGGTAGCCGCCAGCGGTGATCGCGCTGAAGTGCACGAACACATCCTGCCCGCCCTCGACCGCGATGAAGCCGTAGCCCTTATCGCCGTTGAACCACTTCACAGTGCCCTGCGCCATCTTGACCTTCTTCGGTGTGGCTGCGTCCCCCGCCATGGCCGTGAGGGTCCGCGCTCCCCACGGTTGCTCTGGCCAGCCTGCCACGGAACGCGCGGGGGTGTAAGCCGTAGCACGCGGCCGTGGTTCCCGGCTCCGACCTGGCCCGCCAGCGAGAGGTTGCCGGCGCCTTCCTCGCCGCCTCGCGCGGCCGGCCGCACGCTAGTGCTAATGTGCGCGTGCAGGCCGCAAACGCGCACCGATGCTCCCACCGGTCACGATCGGGCCGCCTGGCTGGCTCAGCGATCGAGAGGCCCAACGGACGCCAGGAACCAGGCCAGTGATCTTGAGTACGTGCACCCACTCGGCCGGCCACGGAATGTCCCGATCTGGGCGCCCCTAGCTTCCTGACACCGAGCAGCTGCTGGCGCGCGGATCAGGCGGATACGGCTCGTCAAGCGGTGGGAGCGCCGGCCACAGAGCGTGGCGTAGATAGCGGCCGGTTCCCGAGGTCTTCCGGTGCCGGATCGATGCTCTTATGTTTCCCCGGTCCCGGCAGCGGGCAAGGTCGATGGCTAGCCACCAGCCGGTCTGGGACCGCAATGCCCGGGCCGTCCGCTTAAGCGAGGCATGCCAATGAGCGAACAGAGCGGAACGCACGGGCCGGCGGAGGATGACGCGATCAAGCGCCAGGACCGGAGCGAGTTGCAGGCGCACGGCGAGGAATGGCCGGAGCCCGAGTCGCCGGGCGAGGACGCGACCTGGGCCCCGGAGGGCAGGTTCGCCGGAACACCGCCGGGGGTGGACTGGGAGGGCATCGAGCTGCGCAGCGATCTGGCCCGTCACCTGGACCGTGCTGCGTTCCCGGCGACCCGGGCGCATCTGCTCCAGACCCTGGCGGCGCACCAGGGGGAGCAGCGGCTGCTGGACCTGGTGTCGTCGCTCCCGGACGGCGCCACGTTCGCCAGCCTGGGCGAGCTGCTCCGGGCGCTGGGGCTGCCCATGGAAGAGCGCCCGGCCTGAGTCGCAGCCCCGGCCCGCGGTGAGCAGGCTGCGCGACCATTAGCTCACCCGGCCACCCGGGGTGAGCTCACCTGGCCGCGCGGCGGCCGCATGCCGGTGTGCCTGCCGGAGCACGCAGTCCTCAGCGCGTAGGTGGAGCTACCGGCTACTGACCTGCCAGAGAAACGGTGGCTGGCGGCCGCGGCCTGGCTTGGGCCCCGGCCGGCGCGCCGATGGTGACCTCAGTGGGTGGGCGGCGCTGCGGCTGGAGGATGCGGACGATGGCACGCGCGTCGCGGTGGCCTGGTCGCTGGAGATGCGCAGCGCACCGCTGCGGGTTGCTGCGCGCATGGCGTACCCGCTGATGTGCTGGGGTCACGATCGCGTGGTCGACATGGCGGTCTCCGGGTTCCGGCGACGAGCGCTACCTGACACTGCTTCGGCGGAGGCGCCGGGAACAGACGGCGGACGGCTGCCGCGGGACCCCGGACTCTCGGCCGCCCCCGGCACGGCCAGGTGAGGCGTTCGCAGCTGCCCGCGCTCACCCGGCCAGCGCGACCTCGTGCCATACCCCGCCGTTCAGGTTGAGGCTGTTCCCGTGGGCCTGACCCGGGGCGGTGTCGCCGGTGTAGGTGTTCAGCGGATGCCCGTTGTAGGTAGCCTGCGCGTCCGGTGGAGCGCAGGCATGTCTTGTTGCCGCTCCAGTGGAACAGGCCGGGCGCTACGGCGAGGTGTCCCTCGCGCCAGCCAGCCGGCCTGGCTATGGAGGTCATGGCTCATGCCGAAGGCGTCGTGGATGACAATGACCCCCGGCCAGGGCTGCGCAGATGGGAAAGCGGCTGCGCAGATGGGAGAATGGCAGCGTTCACCAGATCTGGGCGCGCCGCGCCTGCCTGCCGCCCTGGACCCCGGCGGCGCATCACCAGCCCGGTCATGATGTGCCCTCCCAGGAGTCCCACAAATGCGAGCATCCGAAGCAGCAACGGCCGTGACCCGGCAGCTCCAGCTAGCTCCCGCATCGTCTGCACCGCGGCGCGGCAGCGAGTACGCAGAGCTGTCCCGGCAGATCAAGGAGGCGGGGCTGCTGGAGCGGCGCCGGGGGTACTACGCCTGGAAGATCGCGGTCACCGCCGGGCTGCTGGCGGCCGGATGGGCACTCTTCATCGTGGCGGGCGACTCGTGGTGGCAGCTGGCGGTGGCCGNNCTGAGCTACGGCTGGTGGGTCGGTAAGCACAACCGCCACCATGCGCACCCCAACACCGAAGGCGCGGATCCTGATATCGCCGTCGGCGCGCTGGCGTTCACCGCCGCGCAGGCGCGCGCTAGCCGGGGCGTGGCCCGGCTGGTGTTCCGCTACCAGGCGTACCTGTTCTTCCCGCTGCTGCTCGGCGAAGCGGTCAGCCTGCACGTCGCGAGCATCAGCGCGCTGACGATCCGGCCCGCGCGCCGCCGGTCGTGGGAGGTGGTACTGCTTGGCGTTCATGTCTTCGGCTACCTCGCCGTCGTGGTCCTGGTGCTCTCACCGGTCAAGGCGGTGGTGTTCATCGTGGTGCAGCAGGGCCTGTTCGGCCTGTACCTGGGGTGCTCCTTCGCCCCCAATCACAAGGGCATGCCCATTCTGGGCGCCGCCGACCAGAGCGACTTCCTGCGCCGTCAGGTGCTCACCTCCCGCAATGTGCGCGGCGGCTGGCTGACTGACCTCGCCCTGGGCAGCCTGAACTACCAGATCGAGCACCACCTGTTCCCCTCCATGCCCCGCCCCAACCTGCGCCGCGCCCAGCCCTTGATCGCAGCGTTCTGCCAGCAGCAAGGCCTGCCTTACTGTCAGAGCAGCCTGGCCGGTTCCTACGCCCAGGCGTTGCGCCACCTCACTGCCGTCGGGAGGCTGGCTCACCCGGGCACTGTGACCTGACCGGCAGCCCGGCGGCAGATTCCCGGCCGTGGACGTAGTCCAGGCAGGGGCATGATCTCATCGAGGCCGGACGGGGCCGAGCGCGAGGAGGTGCCGGTGAACGGTTTCTCGCTCACCTACGAGGGTTTCGATCCGGCCGGGGAGGGGCTGCGTGAGGCGGTGACCTCGACGGGCAATGGTTTCCTGTGCGCGCGGGGCGCTGCGGAGTGGGAGGACGCCGACGGCGTGCACTACCCAGGCACGTATGCGCATGGTGTCTACAACCGCGAGACGACGATCCTCGGCGGTCGTCCGGTGCTCAACGAGGACCTGGTGAACCTGCCGAACTGGCTGGTGCTCAAGCTGCGCATCGAGGGCGGGGACGCGTTCCGGCTCGGCGATGTGGATTTGCTCGACTATCGCCACGAGTTCGACATCCGCAACGCGATGGTCATCCGCGAGCTGCGCTTCCGCGACCGGGCCGGCCGTGAGACGAGGCTGCGCAGCCGGCGGTTCGTGAGCATGGCCGACGTGCACCACGGCGGTATCGAGTGGACGCTCACGCCGGAGAACTGGTCGGGCCGCGTCGAGGTTGTGTCCGCGCTCGACGGGCGTGTCGCCAACATCGGCGTGGCACGCTACGGGCAGCTCGAGGGCCGGCACCTGGATCCGGTGGGCCCGAGGACGTTTGGGTCCGAGGTGATCGCGTTGAAGGTCCAGACGCGGCAATCGAACCTGTACATCAGTCAGGCGGCGCGCACCCGCGTCTTCGACGGCCGCGGACCGCTTGCCGTCGAACGCGGTCTCTACCAGATGGAGGACTACATCCAGCAGGTCCTTGGGTTCGACGTCGGGCAGGGGGCGGCGGTGCGGGTCGAGAAGATGGTGGCCTTCTACACCTCGCGTGACCGCGCGATCAGCGACACGCTGGTCAAGGCGGGGACGTCGGCGCTGCGGTACGCCGACTTCGGCGAGGCGTCCGAGCGCCACGCCTCGGCCTGGGACGAGCTGTGGCACGAGTGCGACGTGCATGTGCCCGGCGACGACCGGGTCCAGCTCCTGCTGCGGCTGCATATCTGCCACATCCTCCAGGTCTGCTGCCGCAACACGGCGGACCGGGACGCCGGGGTACCCGCCCGCGGCCTCAACGGCGAGGCGTACCGGGGTCATGTGTTCTGGGACGAGCTGTACGTCTATCCGTTCCTGAACTTCCGCATGCCGGAGGTGACGCGGGAGCTGCTGCTGTACCGCTATCGCCGCCTTGGCGCGGCGCGCACCGCGGCCAAGGAGGCGGGGTTCCGCGGCGCGATGTTCCCCTGGCAGAGCGGCAGCGAGGGCACGGAGGAGACCCAGAGCGTCCACCTCAACCCGCTCTCGGGCCGCTGGGAGCCCGACCTGAGCCGCAACCAGCGTCACGTCAACGCGGCGATCTTCTACAACATCTGGCACTACTTCCAAGCCACCCAGGATCTGGCGTTCATGCGCGACCACGGCGCGGAGATGATGCTGGAGATCGCGCGCTTCTGGGCCTCCATCGCGCACTTCAACCCCGAGCGGGACCGCTACGAGATCCACGGGGTGATGGGCCCGGACGAGTTCCACGAGAAGTATCCCGGCGCCGAGGAGGGCGGTCTGCGCAACAACGCCTACACCAACGTCATGGTGGCCTGGCTGTGCGGTGTGGCGCAGGACGTTCTCTCGCTGCTGCCGGCGACGCGGGCCGCAGCGCTGCGCGACAGGCTCGGCCTTGACGCCGGGGAGCTGCGCACGTGGGAGAACATGAGCCGCCGGATGTTCGTCCCGTTCCACGGTGACGGCATCATCAGCCAGTTCGAGGGCTATGAGGAGCTCCAGGAGCTCGACTGGGGCACCTACCGCGCGAAATACGGCAACATCCAGCGGCTCGATCGGATACTGCGCGCCGAGGGCGACGACCCCAACCGCTACAAGGTGGCAAAGCAGGCCGACATGGTGATGCTGTTCTTCCTGTTCTCCAGCGGCGAGCTGCGGCAGCTGTTCGGGCGGCTGGGCTACAGCTACGGCTCGGACACGGCGCGCAAGAACATCGCCTACTACGACCGGCGCACCTCACACGGCTCGACGCTGAGCTTCATCGTGCACGCGGGGGTCTGGGCGGCGCTGGACCCGGAGAGCTCGTGGCAGCGGTTCCTCGNNATGGGCGTCATGTCCGGGACGCTCGACCTCGTCCAGCGCAGCTACACGGGCACGCACATCCGCGACGGCGTCCTGTACTTCGACCCCAGGCTCACCGGCCAGCTCGACGGGTTGTCGTTCTCGATGCAGTTTCAGGGGACCCCGATCCTGGTGACGTTCGCCGATGGGCGGCTCACCGTGGCCGCCCATCGGGAGGGTGCGAGCCCGCCGGTCAAGGTTGCCGTCGGCGACGAGGTGCGCGAGCTACGTGCCGGGGACCGGTGCACGTTCGAGCCCCAGCCGGACCCGAGTCCCAAGCAGCAGGTCCAGGGCTGAAGGAGGACCCGTGCCGGCACGGTTCCAGGCAGCGATCTTCGACGTCGACGGCGTGCTCGTCGACTCNNTGGTCGCCCGGGGCGTTTACACCGCAGGTCTACCAGGAGCAGATGTCGGGTAAGCCGCGGATGAGCGGCGCGCGGGCGGCCCTGGAGCACTTCGGGGTGCCCGATGCCGATGCTCGCGCCGGGCAGTACGCCGCGCGCAAGCAGGCGATGGTGGTCCGGCTCATCGAGGCCGGCGACTTCACCGCCTATCCCGACGCGCTGCGGTTCATCATCGCCGTAAAGGACGCCGGGATCGCGGTGGCGGCCGCGTCGTCGTCGAAGAACGCGAACCTGTTCCTGCGCCGGATCCGGCTGGACACCTTCGCCCGCGAGCACGGCATCTCCTCGCCGTCCCTGCGGCCCGGCCTGACGCTCCTGGACTTCTTCGACGCCGACGTCTCGGGCCGCGACTTCACCCACGGCAAGCCCCACCCCGAGATGTTCCTCACCGCGGCCCACGAGCTCGGGACCGCGCCTGAAGCCGCGATCGTCCTGGAGGACGCCGCCGCTGGCATCGAGGCGGCCAAGGCCGGCGGCATGGCCGCAATCGGCATCGCGCGGGCACACGACGCGGACCTCCTGTCCGCCGCCGGGGCCGACATCGTCGTCACCACCCTCGACGAGGTCGACCTGGCCGCCCTGTCCGACGGGCAGCTGGCCACGAAGAGATGATGACCCCGCTGGGCGGCGGTCCCGCTCGTGGACGGCTCCATCCCATCAGCCGCCGTTGCGGGCTTCCAGCAGATCATGCCTGCCGAGATGCTCGCCCGCCGGGTTGACATCACCTATGCGGCCGGCGGCGGGCGCACCATCTCGGGGAGAACCGCCAAGCAGGTTGAGGCGCCCGCCCGCAGCACGGGCGGCGACGCCGGCTGAACAGGCTGCCCACGCCACAGCAGTGGCTAGCATTCGCGGGACACAGCCACCGGGCACCCCAACATCCATCGCGGCATTAGGTGGGTGATCTTCGATCAGCGACAGCCCTTCGGGCCACATAATGATCGATCCGGAGCCCCTCACTAGACGCCCGTCTCAGGCAAGCCGGCGGTACCGAACGGCGGCAGTGCGCACCTCGCTCAGGTCGAAGGCCGATCTAGTAGCCAACTGCGACCTGGCAGTCCGCCGATACCGCCCTACCCTGTGGGGTGCCAGAAGTCGGCCCGACCTGTGAGCTGCAGTGATGGCCAGGGTCGGCCGTAGGGCATCATGATCAGCCGTGTCCCTCCGCCTGCTTTATCTCATCTTCGTCCGGCTCTGCGGCTGGCTGGTCCTGCTC
>DPMS01000492.1 GCA_003541285.1 Actinomycetota bacterium | reverse complement strand
ACCTGAATCATTGAGGCTAATCCTGGTCCGGGTCTTCCCACGTGGTCCAGATGATGCCGGCATCGTCGGCGGCGGGCTGGCTTTGCATCATGCGGTCCAGCGCGCCGGTTTCGATCTCCTCCTTGAGTTCGATTCCTTCGAGGGCCCTGTCGTAGCCGGAGAACCGATGGCCGAAGCGGACGCCGGGGAAGTGCTGGTGGGAGAACAAGACCGCGACCCGCCGGTGCGGGCCAACTCCGGTGATGATGACTTCGGCGTCGGTGACGTGGTCGATGTAGGGGTGCGGTTGCAGCGGCGGCAGTGGGTCGCCTGGCTGTGCGCCGCCGCGCACCGCGTCAATGTCTGCCTGGGCCAGGCCCGTCCGCCCGCCGTGGTCGAGGACCTTACGGGCTTCGGCGTAGGCACGCTCGGTCAGCCCGCGCGGCTTTCCGGTGCCTATCGGCCGCCATCCCTGGCGGAAGGCGGTCTCGATCTCCGCCCGCTGCTGCTCAAGTCCTGGAAGCCGGGCTCCCCACGCGGTCCAGATGATGCCGGCACTGTCGGGGGAGGGCTCGGTTTCCATCATGCGGTGCAAGGAGCCTTCCTCGATGTCTCGCATGAGCGCGTGGTACTGGCCACCGGCGCCGGAGGGGTGATCGGGGTGAAATCTGTGGCCGAAGCGGATGCCGGGGAAGTGCCGGTGACAGAACACGACCGCCACCCGCTGCCCCGGTGCCTCACCCGTGATGATCACTTCGGTGCTGGTAACGTCGCCGGTGTAGCGGCCTGGCTGCCGTGGCGGCAGCCGGTCCCCAGGCCGCGCGCCGTTCCGGACCGCCTCGAACGTCACCTGGTCCAGCGAGGTCCGGACGCCATGGCTGATGCCCCTGCGCGCTTCGGCCCACGCGGGCACCGCAAGCACCCGTGGGTTGCCGGCATCTGGCGGCGGCCACCGCTCACGGAAAGCAGCCTCAATCTCGGCGCGCTGCCGCTCAAGTGCTGGTTCGCTGTCCGGGCCAGGTGCCATCACGGGATGGTAGCCGGTACATGAGCAGTCCTGGGAGAGTTACCTGTCGGCGGCATGAGCGGATGTCGACCGCGAGCCGGTGGATGATGGGCGCGCGGCGCGGGAGAATCAGCTTATGGCTGACGCCGAGCCGCCTCTTACGTGCCAGCGGCTAGCGGTCATCCTTCGGGAGGAGGGCTACCCTTCTGGGTCGTATGGGATCGGGCGGCGCGGCAAGTACCAGGACCAGGCCTTCGTTCTTGACCGTTGGAGTAGCCGATGGGTCGTGTACTACACAGAGCGCGGCGCGAAGACCGATATCCGCAAGCACGTATCTGAAGACGCGGCATGCCGTGATCTTCTCGCACGACTCCGTGGCGATGTGACACGCTGACCGAAGCGGCGCGATTTCCCGCAGGGCGCCACCTTGGTGGTCTGGTCCGCTCCGGCCTGCTGCAATCTCCGCAGGGCGCGGCCGGCCGATGGCTACTGGGGACGGTCTGCCTTGCTAAGGAGCTGCGCAATAATTACTTCTGCTCGTTCGGGCGTGTCGCCTGTTCGGCTGGTATAGCCGGAAGCGTGTAATTCCAGTTGCCGTGGAACTCATGACGGATCAGGTGACGGGCCTCGAACGCCTTCATCTCCCGGTCTGAGATCCTGATGCCCTTGGGATAGGTGCTGGTGTCCAGGACGGCCTGGACCTTCAGGCCGGTCTTTGTGGTGACCGCGCTGATGGTCTCGATGATCACCTCGTGGGATTCCAGCGGGCGGCCCCGCCAGTTCATGGAGATGTGAGAGAACAAGCGGTGCTCGACTTTGTTCCACTTGCTGGTTCCCGGCGGCAGGTGAAGTACCGTTACCTCAAGCCCGGCCTGCTCGGCGAATGCGGCCAGCTCGGTCTTCCACAGCCGGAGCCGGCTGCCGTTGGATCCACCCGGATCAGCGGTGATCAGCAGCCGGGCGGCGTGCGGATAGGCGGACCTGCCGACCGTGTTCCACCAGCGGCGGATCGACTCCACCGCGAACTGGCCGGTGTCGGCGTCGGTCCCCACGTTCACCCACCCGGTGCTGGCGGTCACGTCGTACACGCCGTAGGGCACCGCCTTGCCCAGTTCCTTGTCAGCGAAGTCGTGCACATTCACCCGCCGCGGCGCCCCCGCGGGCTCCCACTCCGCCCCGCCATTGGCGTAGTTGCCGACCAGTTCCTTCTTTTTCGTATCAACGCTGATCACCGGATCACCCGCCGCCTGGAACGCCACCACCTGCGCACTGATGTACCGGAACTGGGCATCACGGTCGGGGTGCTGCTTCCCCTCGACCGACTTGGCGTTGCCTTGCAGGCTGTAACCGGCCTCCCCCAGCAGCCGGGCCACCGTCCGCGCCGCCACCTCATGCCCCTGCGCAGCCAGTTCACCAGCCAGATGGGAGGTGGACTTGGTCGTCCACCGCAGCGGCGATTCCGGATCCCCCCGCGATTCCGGATCTACCAGCGCCTCCAGTGCCCGCACCAGCCCAGGATCGGCGTCCTCCACCGCAGGCCTGCCCGCGCCCCTGCGCCGCACCCGCCCATCCGGCTCGATCCCAGCCTCCAGCTCACGGGCACCTCGCGCCACCGTGTCCGCGCTCGCCCCCACCGCCGCGGCCACCAGCTTCACCCCGCCCCGGCCGATCGCCCGTGCCTCCGCCCCCAGCAGCAGCCGCCACTGCCGCTCATCCAGATGGGGCCTGATCTCCGCCAGCCTGCCCGTCAGCCGGTCCTGGTCCTGCGCCGTGATCGCCATACCACAACGCTACGGGGCCATCTCGGACAAACGTGCCTAATTTATGCGCGAGCCCTAANNTGCCAGAAACCGCTACCACGGCTAGCCGTCACAGAGTGTTACTGGCTCTGCCCGACCCGGCAGGCGCCGAGTCCGCGCCTCCCTGCCGACTCAGTGCGGGACGTCAGCCGACCAGAGTGTTGTGCTCAAGCAGCCAGAACCGCCAGTTCTGGGCGGCTGTGTTCTCCAGGTGGCCGACGGGCATCGGGCCTGGAGCCGCGCAGGCTCAGTATCGCTAATGCGCCGTTTGAGAAACCGGATGGCGTGGCGAACTGGATGAACCGCGAGAAGGTGAGGGCCCGTCCAGCCGCCGCACGCGGCCCTGACCGCCGCGCGCAGATGAGGCAAGACAACGAGAGATCGCGAGCAGTTCCCCGCCCCCCAGCCACACTGATGACAAATCGGCTCTTCCGGTCGCTTAGGAAATATGTGATCCTGGCGACTGGGCCATGAGACAGCATACGGGGAGGAGACCGTGCTATGCCCAAGAGCGTCCGGACGTTTGGTGACCACCTGCGGCAATTTGCCCGATCCGTGGATATCGTAGATCAGCAGACGGTTGACTCGATCAGGGACCTCATCTACGAATACGTCAGTAACGAGCTGGATGCTGCGTACTTCAGCCTGGCTTGCGAGCAGCAGGTTGACGATCGGGTCGGCCTGAGGACCGTCTGGAGTTCCGAAAATCAGCACCATGCCACCACTATCCGGAATGCGGCAGGCCGCTACACCTCGCAAATTTCGGTCTCTTTTGATCAGTGTAAGCCGCTGTGGATCGTTGACCCAGAGAGAGGGTCGCTCCGGCACGCCGACTCGTACGTTGATCTCTGGTCAGAAGTGTTGGATTTACCAAAGTACCAGGCACCGGTTAACAGGGACATGAAAACCTCTATAATAGTTCCTCTAGTACATTGGTCCCGCATACTCGGTGTGATCTACCTGGAATCTACGTCCTACCTTGAAATCGCCGAAGTAACGAAGGACGAGCTAACCCTGCTCGCAGATGCAGTAGCCATTCTCCTGGAGCTTCGGCAGGCCAATAATGCCCAGCTAACCGGAACCAGGGCAGCGGTAAGCGAGCTTTCGCTTACCTTGCGCAATACTAAATTCCCTCGTCTTACCAAGCCGCAGATATTCATCGCATTCTCTGGTCAGGCCGATGACGGTGTTATAGGAGTCATCCAGGAGGTACTTGGCGAGTTCAGTGCCGCCCTGCGGGTTGTGCAGTGGAACAGAATCGAAGAATCCGGCTCGATCACTCTCGGGCTGATCGAGGAGATTGCTAGATCGAGATTTGGCATATGCTACTTTTCGGAGCCGACCGAGGATGCGGTCAATGGATTCTCGGATAACCCTAACGTGCTGTTCGAAGCAGGCATGCTACATTCATTGACCAACTCACCTGCAGCAACCCCGACCGGCTGGATTCCAATCAGGGAGAAACGATCGCCTAAAATTCC
>DPMS01000340.1 GCA_003541285.1 Actinomycetota bacterium | reverse complement strand
AGGCGGCGGTGCCATCGCAGGGCGGTGCCTGGGGTGACCAGCCGGTGCGCCCGCAGCTTTCCCGGCAGGAGCCGGATCAGCGCGGCCATGACCGCTCGGCCGGCCCAGTCCAGCCGGGGCCGGGGACGGGTGCGGCGCAGCACGGCGATCTCATGCCGCAGCACCAGCAGCTCCGCGTCCTTGGACGCCGTCGAACGACCGAGCAGGACCAGCCAGCCACAGACCCGGATGAAGATCAGATAGAGCAGGCGAAGGGGCACGGCCGACCATCATGGCCTACCGCTGACCTGGGTGCATCGCTGCAGCTCATAGGACAGGCAGACTTCTGGCACCCCACAGGCTGGTGGCGCAGCACTGCGCGCCGGGCTTGCGCCAGCTGCGACTGGCTCAGTGTTCTGGCGCGAGCGCTTGCGCCGCGGCGCGATTCGGCGCAACCCGCGGCGTGCCGGCGCCGCGCCAGGCGCGGGCCAAGCGCACACGGCGCGCCGGGCTGGCCTAGGCAATACCGCGGCGAACAGACTGGCTGGCAAGCGGCCAGCAGCAGGCAGATCGCATTGGCTACCGGCAGTGAGCACATCGGTCGCGCGCCAGGCCTTCGGCGGCGACAGATCCCCGGCGGTGGCCATTGGCGCTCACGACGCAGCCTGTAGCGCCCCGAGCGCCCAGTTATGGCCGGTCACAGTCGCGAGCCAGGAGCGCTACAGAATCAACTGGCGTAGCAACCATTCAGGTTTATGTCGATGACGCGCCGGAACTGGTCAGGCTGCTCACGGGTGGCCGGCACGGTGGTGCCTATCCCCGCATTGTTGACGAGGATGTCGACGTGGCCGAAGGTATTGATCGCCGTCTTGACCAGAGGGCCGCGGTCGCCGGGATCCGATACATCGGTGCCAACGGCGAGGGCACGGCGCCCGGTGGCCTCGACGGCGGCTTTCGTATTCTCAACCGGTCAATCCGGCGGGCCGCCAGGACCACGTCGGCTCCGGCCTCAGCGAGCGCGCTGGCAAAGGCGACGCCCGGTCCTGACGAGGCTCCGGTGACTGTTGCTGAGCGGCCATCCAGGCGGAAGGGATCGAGAATCGGCATTGCGTCAGTATGACTTAGGCAGCCCGAGGACGTGCTGGCCGATCTGGTTCAGCACCATCTCGTTGTTGATGGGAGCGAACCGCATCAGGCGCGTCGTTCGCCAGAGCGGGATGAGGTCGTACTCATCCGTGATGCCATTCCCACCATGGACCTGGATGGCATGATCCGCTGCGCGGTTCGCCGCCTCGCTGGCCAGCCACTTGGCGGCGTTCGCCAGGCCAGCCCCTCGCGGGTCGCTTCGTTCGACGGCGCTTATCGCGTCGCGGTTGAGTGCGCGGGCCGCGGTCAGCTCAGCCCAGCAGGCGGCCAGCGGATGCTGCACGGCCTGATAGCCGCCGATTGGGGCGCCGAATGGCGCGCGTTCCCGCGCGTAGTCAACCGCTCGGGAGATGCAGTGAACTCCGACGCCGTACGCGAAGGCGGCAATCAGCACCCGCTCTGTGTTCAGCGACGCGAACAGTGCCGCCGCGCCGTCCGCCTCGGCACCGACAAGGTTCTCGGTCGGCACCCGTACGTTGTCGAAGATGACGTCATACTGCCGTTCGGGGGTCCCCGCGTCGGCTGAGAGCACCTCGGTTGAGATGCCCGGTGAACGCATATCGACCATGAGGATGGTGATCGGCCGCCTGCCTTCGCGGCGCGAGGGCTCGCCGTCGGTGCATACGAGGAACAGATCGTCCGCGTCACCCGCTGACGAGATCCAGCGCTTCCGCCCGGAGACGATGTACTCCGGGCCGGAGCGGATCGCCGTAGTCCGCATCGCGAAGGAGTTGGTGCCCGCGTCGGGCTCGGTGATCGCGAACGCCAGCCTGCGATCGCCGGTGATGATCGGCGGAAGCAGCCGGGCCGCTGTCTCGGGAAGCGCGTTGCGGGCCAGCACCGGGAGGCACAGCTCGGTCATGATAAAGGAGAGCAGCGGCATTCCTGCCAGCGCCAGCTCCTCCCCGACCGCGATCACCGTCTCCAGCGAGCTTCCGGCGCCGCCCAGGTGCTCGGGCACCCCGGCACCGACGTAGCCGGCCTTGCACAGGTCATGCCAGAGCGCCTCCGGCTCCCGACCCTTTCGGTAACAGTCCAGGAAGTAACTGCGCCCGTACCTGCGCAGCAGCGAGCGGACAGCCTCGCGCACCAGGTGGTCGGATTCGCCCCAGGGGGCCACATCGGTGATCATCAGCGCTCAGCCGACCCGCCGCGCCTGATCCGACCAGTGCTTCTCCCGCAGGGCGCGGCGGAACAGCTTGCCGACGGCGGTCTTCGGGATCTCCTCGACCAGTTCCAGGTGGATGGGCTTCTTGTAGCTCGCTAGGCCAGCCTCGCGGCAGTGCCGCTGGATCTCCTCGAGTTCCGGATTAGCGCCGGGGACGGGCGCGACGCAGGCCATTACCGCCTCGCCCCACTTCTCATCGGGCACGCCGATAACCGCTACCTCTCGCACCGCCGGATGCGACGCGATGGCGTCCTCGACCTCACGCGGGTAGACGTTCAGCCCGCCGCTCACGATCATGTCGTTCTTTCGATCCACGATCGTGATGTAGCCCTCGGAGTCGCGGACCGCCAGATCGCCCATCTTGAACCAGCCGTTCTCGTACGCGAGCGCAGTCGCCTCGGGCTGATTCCAGTAGCGGACCGACGCGGCGTCGCCGCGCACCCATACCTCGCCCATCTTGCCGACCGGCGCCTCCTGGCCTTTCTCATCGGCGATGCGGACATCGAAGAACGGCACCGGCCTGCCGCAGGAGGCCAGCCGGTCGGGGTTGTGCTCGAGGGCTTGGACGTGCTCGTCCGGGTAGAGGATCGTGTTATAGACGGTGCCGCCCTCGGTTGAGCCGTAGCCCTGCAGGAAGATCGGCCCGAAGACCTCCATCGCCTTGCGGAGCACCGTCGGCGAGATCGGCGAGCCGGAGTAGTAGATGGTCTTGAGGCTGGACAGGTCCGCCGTGGCCGCCGCTGGGTGATTCGCCAGCATGTTGATGATCGCCGGGGCGAGGATCGTGCAGGTGATCCGCTCCCGGGCGACGACATCGAAGAACGACTCGGGGTCGAAGTGCTCCATCATGACCGACCTCGCGCCCTGGTACAGGGCTGGGGCGGTGAGGATGCCGGACTGATGTGACAGCGGGCCGACATGCAGTAGCGCGTCGGTGTGGTCGAGCCCGCCCATGATCAGCGCGAGGATGTTCCGGTAGGTGTTGAACCAGTTGCTGTGCAGGTAGACAGCGCCTTTGTAACGCCCGGTGGTCCCTGAGGTGTGGAAGATGAGGTAAATGTCGTCTTCTCTGACCTCGACGGGCTCGATCGCGGCCGACCGCCCGATCAGGTCCTCGTAGGACTCGCCCGTCCCGAGGGTGAGCAGTTCGAAGTCGGCGACTTTGCCCGCGGCCCGGATACGCTCCAGTACCTGCGTGAACTCAGGTCCGCTTACCACTACCTTTGGCTCAAGATCCTCAAGGGTGATAGTCCACTCGCGCTCGCCGTCGCGGCTGTTGAGCCGGCCCCGGACGGCCCCGATCATCGAGACCGCGATGTCGGTCTCCACCCACTCGTTGCGGTTGTTCATTACCGCGACGACGCGATCGCCTTTCTCTACGCCCCGCGACTGAAGGCCGCTCGCCAGCCGCGCCGAGCGGTCCCACAGCTCGTTATAGCTGAGCGTGCCACGGGCGTCGACAAGGGCGGGACGGCCGCCGTGACGGATCACGGCCCTGCGCATGAAATCGTGGACGAGCATGGGCATGGCCGGTCCCCTTGTCTTTCATCCGGCTGTCGTGGCCTGGCCGGCTGATGCCAGCCGGCTCAGCAAGGCGGCGGCCTCGGCCGCCATAGTTGGCACCAGCTGGGCGACACGCGCGATGTCGCGGATACCGCAGGCGACCTGTCCGGCCGGCAGGATGCCAGAGTCGAGGTCGCCCTCCTCTTCCGCCCGGATCATGGCAGCGTCTTTGTACTCGAGCAGTTCGGCCGCAGTCGCGCCCTGCCGCGTCAGGTCCATGAGGTGAGCGAGACCCGCGCTCTTCAGGCCGCGGGCGGGGCTGTATACACCGGGGAAGATGGTGTCGTCTCCCTCGCCCGCCTCGACGATCCGACGGGCGGTCGCCGGATGCCAGTCCGCGTTGTCCTCGCTGGCGATGAAACGCGTGCCCATGGCTACGCCCGCGGCGCCGAGACAGAGCGCCGCGGCCAGCGTCCGGCCGTCGCGGGCACCTCCGGACAGCAGCACTGGGACCGAGACCGCCTCGGTCACATTGGGCACGAGGACGAATGTGTGCATCGGCACCGCGTGGGTGTGGCCGCCCATTTCATAGCCAGATGCGATCACCACATCGACGCCGAGATGCTCTGCCTTGATGGCCTGGCGGGTTGAGCCAACCTTATGAATATGGATGAGCCCGGAGTCCGCGATCAGCGGCCGGAACTCGCCGGGGAAGCCGGCGGATGTGGTGAGCACGGTCAGCTGGCGCTCGATGCCGGCATCCGCCCGCCGAGCCTCGATGACCGCCCGGATATAGGCCTCCGAGATCGGCAGGATCTGGCCGTCCTCGGCCCTTCCTACCGGGACGTTGACCGCGAAGGGCTTCGGGGTGAGCGAGGAGGTCTCTTCGATGTGCTCGCGCATGACCCTCGCCAGCGCGGCCGGATCGCCGGACATGCCAGGAATGCTCACCGTGCCCAGGCCGCCGGCCTCGCTGACCGCGGCGGCCAGCTTCGCGGTCTTGAAGGGGCCCATGCCGTCCTGGACGACGGGATGCTCGATGCCGGTGAGCTCGGTGAACCGGGTGGATAGGGCGCTCATGCCGCCACCAGCACCATGGCCGACCCGTCTACGAGCGCGCCTGAGGTGACCACCCCTACCTCATGACGCGGAACCTGGCGGTCACCACACCGGCCCTGGATCTGGAGGACCGCCTCGGCCACCGTATTCATGCCGTGCAGGTAGCCTTCGGCGAGCAGGCCGCCGTTCGTGTTGACTGGGAGCGCCCCGTTGATCGCCGTCGCTCCCGACCGCACGAATTCGATCGCCTCGCCGCGATCGCAGAAACCGAGGCCCTCCAGCCCGAACACGACGGTGCTTGAGAAGCAGTCGTAGATCTCGGCGAACTGGACGTCCTTCGGCCCGATCCCGGCCCGACCGTACAGTTCGGCCCGCAGCAGCGACGTGAAATTGCGGGTGTAGTCCTCGTACAGCAAGTGATCTCCGATGTCGAGCCCGGGTCTCGCGCCCGCCCGGTAGGCGGCCGAGGCGATGAGCGCTGGCCGGTGGCGCAGATCGCGCGCGCGGTCGAGGCTGGTGACGATGACGGCGCAGGCGCCGTCTACCTCGCTCGTGCAATCCGCGACGCGGAACGGGTCCACCACGCGGGGCGAGGCCAGATAGGTCTCCTGGTCAAGCGGCTTGCGCTGGACGGCGCGATCGTTGCGCTCGGCGTACCAGCGCTGGGCGATCGGAATGGCGCCCAGGTCATCGGGCTCATGGCCGGTCTCGATCAGATAGCGCCGTGCCCACATCGCTATGTACTGCATGTAGGTGTCGTAGCCGATGGGATAACGGAACTGGCCCGCGCCGCCCTGGAAGGCGGAGCTGCCGACCCGGACTCCGCTCCGGCCGTTGAGGGCGCGGAACACGACGACGTTCTCGGCGTAGCCCTGGCTGACCGCCATCGCCGCGTTGGCGACAACCCACGCGGGTGACTGGCCGCCCTGCTGGAAGTCCATGGCGTAACGGATGCCCGGCAGCGCCAAGGCGGTGGCGACCGCCTCGCTCGGGACGGAATCGCCGAGCACCATAAAGCTGCCGACTCCGTCAATGTCGGTCACCTTCAGCCCAGCGTCATCAACCGCCGCGAGGCACGCCTCCGTGGCCAGGTCCAGCACGCTGCGGCCAGAGTTCTTGCTGAGCGCGGTGAAGCCAGTCCCGGCTATTGCCGCTGCGCGATACGCCACGAATGAGAGGCTACACAGTCATGCGAGGTACGTCAACCAACGGGTTGATAATCATTGCTTGCGTCGATAATCGACTTATGAGTAGAGTACTGACGTGCTGATCGAGCGGCAGTGGCGGGTGACGATGGCCGACGTGGACGCGGCCGGGATCCTCTACTACGCCAGTCCTCTCCGCTGGACGGAGGCACTGCTCGGCGACTGGCTCGATCGGTCAGGGAGAAGCATCAGCTCGATGCTCGCCGCGAACGAAGCGACGCCGGCCGTCGGGGTGCAGGTCCGCTATCTCGCGCCCCTTGGCCTTGATGATCACTGTCGGCTCTGCCTGTCGGCACAGCGGATCGGCAAGACGTCCTTTACGATCCGCTGCACCGCGTGGGCCCCCGGCGACGAGCGGGTAGCGGTCGAGGTCGAGGTCACGCACGCGTTCGTTAGTTACGTGCGGCAGCCCGGAGGCGGCGTGGCACTGGCGAAACAGGCGCTGCCGCCCTGGCTGAGGCAAGCTCTCGAATGTGACAGCCAGGCACTCAGGAAAGGCTGATCGGCGATGGCAAGAGGGGTGACAAGTGAGCACTGAGCCGTCCTCCGTGACCGTAGACCGGGTAGACGTCGATGGCTCACCGGCGCTTGGCCTGGTAACTCTCAACCGGCCAGACGAGATGAATCCCCTCGACTGGGAAACCGTGCGCGAACTCGGCCGGGTCCTGGACGCCCTGGCGGACGAGCCCACGATCCGGGTCATCGCGATCACCGGCGCGGGCCGGGCGTTCAGCGCGGGCGGGGACATGAAGAAGTACAGGACCCTGCAACGCGACGCCCAGCATTTCCCGCAGTTCCTGTCCGACATCCACGAGATCTTCGGGCGCATATCGCAGTACCCGAAGCCCGTGGTCGCGCTGGTGAACGGCATCGCGGTCGCCGGCGGCATCGAGCTCGTGCTGTTCTGCGACTTCGCTTTCATGGCCGAATCAGCCAGGATCGGCGACGCGCACCTTCCCTTCGGGCAGATGGGCGGCGGCGGGGTGCTGACCATGCTGCCCCGTGTGGTCGGGCCGGCCCGCGCCCGGGAGCTGATCGTCACCGGCCGCCTGCTGAAAGCCGACGAGGCCCTGGCCTGGGGGCTGGTGTCACGGGTCGTCCCCGACGGTGACCTGGTCACCGCTGCGGTGGAGCTCACCAGGGAGGTGGTGAAGAAATCACCGCTCGCCCTCGGCAACGCGAAACGGACGCTAAACGCTGCGTTCTTCGGGGGGACAGACGTGGACGCCGGGCTCCGGTTCGAGCGTGAGGTGACGGCCCGCTATTGCCTGACAAGCGCCGACGCGCCGGAGGGTCTCGAGGCCTTCGCCGCCAAGCGCGCTCCCCGGTGGAGCGGGAAATGACGGCGCCCGCGCCCGAACCCGTTCCGCCCGTCCCCGACGCCGACTCCCGGTTCTACTGGGAAGGCCTCGCCAGCGAGCGGCTGCTGGTCCAGGCGTGCGGCCGGTGCGGCCGGAGACGCTTCCCGCCCATGCCCTCCTGCCCGTATTGCGCCGCCGTCGGCGCCGTCATCCGGGAGGCGGCGGCCGGAACCGTATACTCGTGGGTCACAGTCCGGCGGGCCTTTCAGGCCGCGTTCGAGGCAGAAGTGCCCTACACCATCGCGACCGTGGACCTTGACGGCGGCGGCCGCATCGTTGCACGACTTGAGCCGGGAGAAGCTGCCAGCCCCGGGCTGCGGGTTCGACCGCGCTTCGTCCATCACCCGGGCTGGACGGAGCTTCGCTTCCATCCGGAGTGACACTGTGACCTCTCAGCTGCCTGCCGAGCCTGATACCGTCAGCCGGGCAGACCGGCGGCGGGCGAAGCGGATCGAGGACATCCTGCGAATCGCGACCAGCCTGCTCGCGGAGCGCGGATACGCGGCCACCAACCTGGACGAGATCGCCGAGGTGCTCGATCTCTCCAAGGCCTCGCTGTACCACTATTTCCCGAGTAAAGAGCACCTCATCCTGGCCTGCCTAGACCGCATCGGTGACAGCACCAACCGGCAACTGCGGGCCGTCGCGGCCAGCGCCGCGCCTCCCCGCGATCGCCTCCACGAGGCGATCCGTGCCCAGGTACTGGTCCTGACCCGCGACGAGCCCGCAGGTTCGGCGATCTTCATTCACGACCTGGGACTGCCTGAGGCCGCCAGGAACCGCCTGCGGGAGCTGACGGAGCAGCACGACCGGCTCTTCCGCTCGATCATCGACGAGGGAATACGGGCCGGGGAGCTGCACGTGCCCGATCCGGCCATAGCCCGGCTGCTGATGCACGGCGCCATCAACTTCATCCCATCCTGGTACCACCGCAGTGCCCGGATGTCGCCCGAGCAGCTAGGCGATGTCGTGGCCGACGAACTGCTGCGGCTGTTCGAGGGAGGCAAGACGTGAAGCTCGGCCTCTATCTCTTCGGCGACGGCATGAGGCTGGGCCAGATCGGCGAGCTCGCCGCGGCCGCCGAGGCCGCGGGACTGGAGTCGGTCTGGACCGGCGAGTACTGGCACAGCGGTTTCCAGGTAGCCGCGGCCATCGCCCGTGCGACCACAAGCGTCCGGATCGGCACCGGTATCGTCCAGGCGTTTCCGCGCACGCCGCTGATGACCGCGCTCGAGGCCATGGACGTCGACGACCTCGCTGACGGCCGCCTGATCCTCGGTCTCGGCCCGCAGGTCCGGCGGTACAACGAACGGCTGCACGGCATCGAATACGGCAGGCCCGTGCAGCGCATGCGCGAGTATGTCCAGGCCCTAAGGTCTCTGGGGGCGCTGGCCGAGGGGCGATCTCCCACGATGCCGCCGGGGGAGTACTACGGTTTCGACCTCACCGGGTTCACCCGCCCCGTCCCAGCGGTGCGCCAGGCGATACCGATCTACCTCTCCGCCGTCCGTCCGGCCATGACCAGGCTGGCCGGCGAGTGCGCGGATGGGCTCGTAGGCCATCCCATGTCATCGCAGAAAGACTTCGACTCATACGCGGAATGGCTCGCCGAGGGCGCGGCGAGAAGCGGACGCGACGTGTCGGAAATCGAGCACGTGCAGTTCATCATCTGCTCGGTAGCGGCGGATGAGGCACAGGCGCGGCGCGAGGCCGCGCAGCAGATCGCCCTGTACGCGGCTACCCAGACGTACGCCTACCGGCTTGAGCAGCTCGGATTTGGCGACGAACGTTCGGCTATTCGGTACGCGTACCAGGCGCGTGACCTCACGTCGATGGCCAGAGCCGTAAGTGACCCGGTAATTGACGCGTTCGCTGTAGCCGGCACACCCGATCAGGTGCGCACGGATCTGCTCGATCGAGCCCGGCCATCTCACACGGTGATCCTGGCGCCCCCCACCTACGGCCTGACCGCGGACCGGGTCACCGAGCTGACCCGCGACCTGATTGGGGCCTTTGATCAGCGCTGAGATCGTATCGGGCCGATTCCCGCTGCGGCTTCACAACTGCCAGCCTGGACCGGTACCTCACGCCGCGGGCGCGGAATTCTCTGAGGGCGCGTCTGCCAGCGCGTCCTGATGGCGCCGTCCTAGCGGATGCTCAAGCTGTCCTGGCCAATGGGACGCGATCCTTCGCCGGAGCCGGGCAAAGACATGATCGGCCGTGCGCCACGCGGCGCAGAACGCCCGGATCTGCATGAGACTCTTCTTGATCAACACCAGAAGGCAGCCCGCGCCGGCCGGCGGGTCGGCGCGCGTACTGACAGTGCCTGTGACCCCACGTTCGGTCATCAAGCTGGCTGTCTCCGCCAGCTGGCTGCGGCCGTCCAGGGGCGGCCCGGAATTTGTGTCGCGGACAGTGGCGCAGCGAAGGGGGGTAGCGCGACGATGCCTTGCGCGATTTGGGACGTTGGCCTCTTGTCCTGTCCGCCGGCTGCGTCAGCGTGGAGTTGGGGCGAGGTCGCGCCTCGGTTCTCGGCCGTCCGGCCAGACGGGAGGCATTATGCGTACACGGCTTACTGATGTGCTGGGCATCGAGCACCCCGTCATGCTGGCGGGGATGGCCGGTGTCGCCACCGCCGATCTCGTCGTGGCCGTCTGCGAGGCAGGTGGCTTCGGCTGCCTGGGCGCGGCGACCATGACCACGGACCAGATGGTGCAGGAGATCCGCGCAATCAAGGCCCGGACCGGCCGGCCGTTCGGCGTCGACCTGCTCACTGCCATGCCCGGTGACCTCGCCGGGCAGGTCGGGCAAGTCATCGCCGAGGGCGCCAGGGTATTCGTTGCTGGGCTGGGGATTCCGGGTGCCGTCGTTGATATGTGTCACCGGCACGGCGTACTCGTCGCCAGCATGTGCGGCAAGGTCACTCACGCGCGGCGCGCCGTGGACGCCGGCTGCGATCTGGTCGTCGCGCAGGGCACGGAGGCAGGTGGGCACACCGGGCGGGTAGCCACGCTCGCGCTTGTCCCTGCTGTCATTGATGCGGTGGGTGACATCGTGCCCGTGGTCGCCGCCGGCGGCATCGTGGATGGGCGAGGGCTGGCCGCCGCGCTGTGCCTGGGCGCAGACGGCGTGTGGGTCGGGACGCGCTTTGTTGCCACGCCCGAAGCGCAGACGGTCCGGGGCTATAAGGAAGCGCTCATCCATGCGGCCGAAGACGCGACCACGGTCACCCGCGCGTACTCGGGCAAGACCATGCGGGTTCTGGCGAACGCCTATACGGCGTGGTGGGACGAGCACCCGGACGAGCTAGAGCCGTTCCCGGCGCAAGTCGTCCGTTCGATGAACGACGGAGCCTTCCACCTGGGCGGAGACGAAGCCACTGCGGGGGTCGATCCCGACCGGGAGTGCTATCCGGGAGGCCAGGGTGCCGGCACCATTAGTGCCGTCGTCCCTGCCGGTGACATCGTACGGACCATGGTCGCCGAAGCCGAAGCCGTGCTCCGCCGCCTTGGCCGGCAATTGCCGGCGCCCGCCTGAGCACTCAGGGCCAAGCGGCCCCTAGCCGCTGGCTGTACATGGGGCTCCAAGCCGCTCAGAAATGCCAGCCCGGAACTGAGCTGAAGCTTGCATGCAGATGCCGAACTGCCGCCCATATCGGCGGCGGTGCGCGTCCGACCAGATCGCATAGCGATCACGTAGCCGCGCGGCGGTGCTACTGGCCGATGCGCCCGTCGATGCGCTCGCGGAACAGGTCGGCGTGCCCGTTGTGGCAGGCGTACTCCTCGATCATGTGCACGAGCAGTTCGCGCAGCGAGATCGCCTCACCCTGGGAGCCGCGGCCCATTCCGCGATCGCAGTGAACGAGCGCGCCCCGGCCACCACAGCGCACAACGCCAGCCCCAAGATCACCGCCAGCCGGTGGCGCACACCCCGGCGACGCCGCGGATCAGCCACCTTGGCCAGCACTCCCAGTAAGCCCGGCTGATCCTCCGCCGCACCAGCGGCGAACTCAACCAGGTGGCCGATAGCAGGATCGATCAGTGATGATGGCGGCGCGGGCATGGTCCCTCTGCGATGAACCTGGCTGGCGTAGGAACCGCCATGATCACCACAAGGGCCGTGCCCGCGCTGCTACCCGCCCATCACCGGCGTGTCGCCCCCGAGGCCTCCATCAAAATGATTTTGCCGACCCCCTGGAGGGGGACCGAGGGGGACCGAGGGCCAGGCTCAAAGCTCTTCGAGGATCGTTCCGTAATCGAGTGTCACATCCATGCCTGCCGGCTTGCTAAGGGTGTGCTTGCACACCGCGTGCCGGAAGTAACCGGCCCAGCCGCGCATGATCTGGCCAAGCCGCTACCCCAACCGCAAGCTGCTGATCAAGCCGTCCGAGGCGGCGATAAGGCGGCTCCGGGAACGGCTGCCGAGATGTGCACCCGGCGCGGCGGCAACGCGATGGCGGTCATCACCACGCTCAATCCCGTCATCCGGGGCTGGGCGGCCTACAAGCGCTCGAGTTTTGTCTAGCCGCAGGTGGATCACTGCGGGCGGGCGTCACCGACGCGGAGATGGTGTCGTCGAACAGGCTGATCGCCTCTGCTGATAGCCCCGAGCCTTCAGCCGATCAGGAAGGCGCTGGTCGCGGGCCACAACAGGGGCAGCCCAAGGTCAGCATCACCGGTCTGCCGGCAGGGATCTGCATCTAGTGCCTGCTGACGGCGAATGCCTGGTAGCCGCTCTGGTCGGTTTCGGAGGTCCCGCCGGCAGCGCAGTTTCCCGCCGATGCGCACGACACCGCACTGACGCCGGAGTCTTCGTTGGTGAACAGCGGCGGGGTCCCGGTGATCTGGATAGCGTCGTGCCAGGTGCCATGGATCTCATCGGCGACAAACACCCGGGTGCCCTCGCCGGCGTCGTTGTCACCGACGGCGGCGCAGTACCCGGCCGAGGCGCATGACACCGCTGTGACATAACCGCCGCCGAGGGAGTCCAGGCCGGGCACCGGCTGCGCGTGGCCCCAGGTGCCGCCGGACTTGCTGACAACGAACCCGCCGCCGCTGCTGACCGAGCCACCGGCGGCGCAGGTGCCCGCCCTGGCGCACGACAGCGAGGTGATGGCGGCCTGGTTTCCCAGCGACGGGGTTCCGGGGACCTGCTGCGCATTGCCCCAGGTGCCGTTCACCTCATCGGCGATGAACGCCTGCTGGCGGTTGGAAGAGCCGGTGTAGGACCCGCCCGCCGAGCAGGTGCCGGGCGTGGCGCAGGAAACGGAGACGACCGTGGCCTGGCCGCCGCTGTTGAGAGCCGCCAGGCCGGGGATCTGCTGTGCGGGCTGCCAGCTGCCGTTGACCTGGCTGGCCACAAAGGCCTGGACGTGGCCGGCGGCGTCGGTGTAGGACCCGCCCGCCG
>DPMS01000889.1 GCA_003541285.1 Actinomycetota bacterium | reverse complement strand
AGGCCCGCCGCGCGCAGCGCGGTGGCCGGGGTTTCCGCGGCGAGTTCCCGCCACAATCGCCAGGTCGCCGAGAGGAACAGGTCCACCAGGCCGCGCAGGGCGACGCCGCTCTCCGCGGCCTGCTCCCCAGACCTGCCGTAACCGGCCAGTTCCGCGTCGGTCAGACGGCGGCCGCTTGCCGCGGCGTCAACAACGGCGGGCAGGTAGGTGCCGAGCAGCCCGGCGGGCACCCCTCCCGCCTCCCGGCTCGCAGCCTGGGTGATCGCAGCCAGATCCAGGCCGGGAGGTTGCGAAGACACCGGAGTCCGCCCTTCCGGCCCTGGCAAGGCCCAGGCCATCGGCATCCCAACCCGGCCGCGGCCTTGATTGCCGGGCGCAAGCAAAACGCGTCGCCTCATCTTAGCCAGCGGCGCCCCCTGACCGGCGTCCCCCGGCAAGTGATAGTGGACGTGTGGCCCGGCAGAGGCCGGGCCACACGTAAGGAGACCACCGTGACCGTCACCCGCCCCCCCGACGCCACCCGGAGCGGCTCCGGCAGTACCGGCCACAGCCGGCGCCCGAGACACCCTCGTATCGCGGGGGTGTCCGTCCGGCTGACGTTCGGCGCTCACCTGCTGGCCATGCTCGCGGTGCTGGCCAGCGCGCTGATCCTGCCCGGGGTGGCCCCGGGCAGGCCAGTCCTCGCCTACCTGGCTGCCACTGTTGTGCTGGTGATCGGCCTGCTCGCGAGCCTGGCCGCGCACGAACTCGCACATGCGGTAGTGGCCAGGCGCCACGGCGCCACGGGCGAGGAGATCACCATCGGCTTCCTCGGCGGCACCGCGCACGGCAGGCATGAGTTCGCCACCCCCCGCGGGCTGTGGCGGACGGCGGTGGCCGGACCGGCTGCCAGCTTTGGGCTCGCCGCGCTCAGTGCGGGAATCATGGTGGGCCTGGCCGTGCTGGGCGCGGGCCAGTTGCCGGTCGTCGTGATGGCCACCCTGGTCTGGGTCAACGCCCTGCTGACCGTGATCAACCTGCTGCCGGGCGCGGGCCTGGACGGCGGGCGGATCATGCACGCGCTGGCGTGGGCACGCTCGGGGGACCGGGCCCGTGGTGCTGTCGTCGCCGCGCGGGTAGGGCAGGTCACCGGGGCACTGCTCATCGCGGGCGGTGTGGCCGCGCTCGCCTTCGGGTACTTCGACGGCGTCTGGGCTGGTCTGCTCGGCCTGGCGATAATCGCCGCGTCCCGGGTCCAGGCCCGCGAGGTGCTGGCCGTCACCGCCATGGCCGGCCTGCGCGTACGCGACGCTCTTGCCCACCCCGCCTCCCCGGCTGTGGCGGTCCCGGGCTGGCAGACGGTGCAGTCGTTCCTCACCGGCGGGCCGGCCGGTCCTGGGGGCGGCAGGAGCATGGGCTTCAGCGGGATGCCGGTGTACGGCACGGTGGCCTACCCGCTGCGCGACTTTGACGGACGTCCGGCCGGAATGGTCACGCTGAGCCAGCTGGCCCTGGTCCCTCCCGACCACCGCGACAGCCTGCGGCTGACTGACGTGGCAACCAGGGTCCCCGATCTGGTCACCACCACCCTGGATGAGCCGCTGGGCCAGTTGCTCGGGCGGCTGTCCATCCGGCCGCACAGCCCGGCGGCGGTGCACACCGCCGGGCACGCCCTGGTCCTCGACGACGACGGCGTCCCGGTCGGGGTGCTCACTCCCGCCGATTTCAGCCGGTCAAGCCAGCCTGGCCGGCTGCAGGGGGGACGCCGGGCGCCCTGATCGGGCCCCGACCTGACAGGTCATGGATATCCTGCACGTTCCCCTCTGGGCCTGGGCCGCGACTATCGCGGCCCTTGGCGCGTTGCTGGGCACCGATCTGGTCATCAGCGCCCGGCGGCAAAGGCCGGTACGCCTGCCCGAGGCGGCAATGTGGACGGTGGCGACGATCGTGCTGGCGGTCGCCTTCGGGGCGCTGGTCGCCACCGCTGGCAGCGGCGCGGCAGCGGGCCAGTTCTTCGCCGGATGGCTGACCGAGTACAGCCTGTCGCTGGACAATCTCTTTGTTTTCGTCATCTTTATCACCAGTTCCGGGGTGCCGCGTCAGTACCACGGCCGCGTTCTGCTGCTCGGGATTCTGCTGGCACTCCTGCTGCGCGGCCTGCTGATCGGGATCGGGGGCGCAGCGCTGCACCGGTTCGGCTGGGTGGAGTATCTCTTCGGGGCGTTCCTCCTGTACACGGCCGCGCGGATGGCGCTCAGCCGCGGCGCAACGGGGAAAGCCGGGGACGGCGCCGTCATGCGGATCGCACGCCGGGTCGTGCCGGTCGCGCCCGGGGGCGAAGGGGCCCGCCTGACCACGCGGGTGCGGGGGCGCTGGCACGCCACCCCGTTGCTGATCCTGGTCATCGCGATCGGCGTGACCGATGTGCTGTTCGCGCTCGACTCCATTCCGGCGATCTTCGGCCTGACCAGGGACCCCTTCCTGGTGTTCTCCGCGAACCTGTTCGCTCTGCTGGGCCTGCGCCACCTCTACTTCCTGGTCGGCGGGCTGCTCGGGCGGCTCGTCCATCTGTCCGCTGGCCTGGCTGCCATCCTTGCGTTCATCGGGGTCAAGCTCATCAGCGAAGCGCTGCGCGGATCGGGGGTGGATTACCTCGGGCCGGTGCCGGTCCCGCAGATCAGCGCGGGTGTCTCGCTGGCGGTCCTCGCCGGGGTGCTCGTCGTCACCACCGTAAGCAGCCTGGCCGCCGGCCGGCGCCGCGCAAGTCAGCCCGGGCCCGCCGCGGGTGCACGCGTCTGCGCGAGCGAGCACGCCGACGGCACGTTATGCCCGGGCGTCCCCAGCCGCAGGATACGGTCAGGCGGCGGCGAGAGCCTCGCGAATGTGCGGCAGGATGTCCCCGAGACCGACCTTGGCCGTCTCCCCGGTGACCCGCTTGGTGACCTCGACCACGCCCTCGGCCAGGCCGCGCTTGCCCACGGTGACCCGCAGCGGGATACCGGTGAGTTCGGCGTCGCGGAACTTCACCCCGGCCCGCTCGGCCCGGTCGTCGATGATCACCTCGATGCCGGCCGCAGTGAGCTGCTCATATACCGACTCTCCCACCTTGGCCGACTCGGTGTCCTCTGACTGGGCGACCACCACCACGACGCTGAACGGGGCCACCGAAACCGGCCAGACGATGCCGCGCTCGTCGTGGTGGCACTCGACGATGGCCGCCATGGCCCGTTCGACCCCGATCCCGTAGCTGCCCATGATCGGGTGCACCCGTTCCCCGGCTGCGTCGAGCACGGTGACGCCGAACGCCTTGGTGTACTTGTAGCCCAGCTTGAAAATGTGCCCGACCTCGATCGCGGGCAGCAGTTCCAGCGGCCGGCCGCAGCGGACGCACTCCTCCCCGGCGGCGACCTCGCGCAGGTCCGCCCAGTCGCCGACGGTGATGTCGCGGCCGACGTCCACCCCGCGCAGGTGGACATCGTCGATGTTGGCCCCGGTGACCATGTCCCGGCGGCCGCGCAGCGCCTCGTCGGCGATCACGGGCAGGTGGCGCACGCCGACCGCGCCGAGGCTGCCGGGCAGCGCGCCGAGCGCTTCGGAGATCTCGTCGGCCTGGGCGGGGCGGATCGCGACCGCCCCGGTGGCGTCGGTGAGCTTCTGCTCATGGAGTGCGTGGTCACCGCGCATCAGCACCAGCGTGAGCTTGCCGTCCAGTAC
Source organism: Actinomycetota bacterium (assembly GCA_003541285.1). Lineage (GTDB taxonomy): Bacteria > Actinomycetota > Actinomycetes > Streptosporangiales > Streptosporangiaceae > UBA9676. Next base: position 393 of record DPMS01000889.1, on the reverse strand, counting down.
GTAGACGAGGGTCTTGACCTGCCGGTCCGCGGGCGCGTCATAGCCGGTCGCCAGGTCCTCGATGGTCCGGACCCCGGGAGTGTCGAACCGCTGCGGCTCCGCCAGCCCCGGACCGTCGGTCACTTCCGCCAGCACGGACGTGGCTTTCTCCAGGTTGGCGGCATAGTCGCCGGCCGGGCAGTGAGCGATCAGGTCTTCACCCGCGTCGGAGGGGCACATGAACTCGGTCGAGTCGGTGCCGCCCATGTTGCCACTGGACGCCTCCACCGGGATCGCCGGAATGCCGAGCCGGTCGAAGATGCGCAAATAGGCTTCGTGGTGGCGGTCGAAGGCCGTGTCGAGGCCCGCCGGGTCGAGGTCGAACGTGTAGGAGTCCTTCATGGTGAACTCCCG
>DPMS01000639.1 GCA_003541285.1 Actinomycetota bacterium | reverse complement strand
GTCGGGACGGCCGGATTTGAACCGGCGACCCCTTGACCCCCAGTCAAGTGCGCTGCCAAACTGCGCCACGTCCCGTCCGCCCATGGGTGGACCCTAAAACGATAGCGCAACACGCGCCCGCCTCGTGCATGCCCAGGCCGCCCTTCGCTCTCGCCCGCCGGTGGCCCATGCCCACGCCGGGACGACATCGGGCCGGCGAGGGTACCGGCCTCTTTCCGCGGTTCGAAGACTTACGCAATGTGCTCGCCAGTCGGGCCGGCCCGGGCCGCGCAGAGTGCCCCACCGGCCGCCCGGAAATCGGGCACTTCCTGCGATGTCCTGATCGTTGGATCATCGGATCGGCAGGGTATGACCCTGTTGCATCCGGCTCACCGGTGCTACTGACGGGGCAGGCATGACTGCACGTGGATCATCGTGGGACAGCGCGCCTACCTCGCCGCTGCCTGCTGGCCCCTACCTGGGCGACCCGGGACCGTACCCGCCTGCGCCGGGCACACCGGGGACGCCGGGGGAGCCAGGCTGGCCGGGGGGACCGGGCTGGCCGCCCGCGCCGCCCGCGCCGCCGGCCCCACAAGCGCCAGGATGGCCGGATGCCGGCGGCATCCGCCGGTCCCGGCGCCGTCACCGGTGGCTCGCCCGCACGTTCGCCGTGCTGATAGGGCTGGTTCTGATCGGGGCGCTCGCGCTGGGCGGGCTGTTGCTGGTGACTCCGTCGGTGAGCGACGCGCCAGCCCGTGCCCGGACGCTGGACACGCTGCACCACGCCGTCTACCCCGGGCCCCCGGTGCCCTACCGCTTCTCGGCCTCGCTGGTGTCCACCGAGGATCACCGGTTCTATTACGAGCCGGGCATCGATCCGGTGGCGGTCGGCCGTTTCCTGCTCGGCCAGATCACCGGTAAGCCGGACCAGGGCGGTGCCACCTTGTACCAGCAGCTCGCCAAGATGCTCTACACGTCGGGGCGCACTGGCTTGACCATCGACGCCGAGCAGGTCGGGCTCGGCATCAAACTGTATGCGGCCTACTCGAAGCCACAGATCCTCCAGATGTATGCCGATGTCGCCTATTTCGGCCACGGGTACTACGGCCTGCCCGCGGCGAGTTGCGGCTACTTCGGGGTCGTGCCGGCCCGGCTCACCTGGCCGCAGGCCGCGCTGCTGGCGGGCCTGGTGCAGGCGCCATCCGCCGACGACCCGATCGCCCACCTGAGCGTCGCCCGGGCGAGGGAGGCGCACGTGCTGGGCCGGCTGGCCGCCACCGGCAAGCTCACCCAGGCGCAGGCAGCGAGCGCATTCCACCAGCCGCTTGGCCTGGTCGGCGGCCCGGCTACCGGATGCACCCCATAAAAGATCTTCCCGCCGAACGCCCCTGCCTCACCACTCGCCCGCCTCAGCAGCGGCAGGCTGGGCCGGGGAGCAGAACCCCGTGTATAGCGGAGCTTCAGTCGTCTTGTGACGACGGGGCCGGGCGGCTGGCCCGGCCTGCATAGCCGTTCCCGTTCACGGCCCGGCCCGCATGCCCGTTGGCATGGCCGTTGNNCGGGCGGTGCCAGCCACACCCACTTGCGGTACGACCAGAACCTGAACAAGGTGGCGAGCGCGATGCCGAGGTTCAGCGCGACGAATTCGGTGACCCGGTTGTGCTGGTTGTCCAGGATGTAGAAGTTGAAGGCGACCACGGCGTCCTGGATCAGCAGCCCGATGCCGTTGAGCACGAAGAAGATCACGGTTTCCCGGGCCACACCGGTGCGCTCGCGGTCCCGGAAGGACCAGTATCGGTTGGCCACGTAGGAGACGCCGGTGGCGATGATGGTCGCGACGGTGGTCGCGGTCACCGGGCCCACGTGGTAGCCGGAGTGCAGCAGGTCATAGCAGCCGTTGGTGATGAACACCCCGACGATGCCCACGACGCCGAACTTGGCGGCCTCGTGGATGAGGTGCCTGAACCGCTCATACAGCGCGCGGACAGAAGTCACCAGGCGGCCATCCTCTCGCGTGTCCCCCACCGGTTTGTCAACCGTGACTCTTGAGACAGTACCGCGTCCGGGGGTATCGACGTGGCGCGGGGCACGACATAAGGTGGAATGCCCTTCGCGCCCGGGAAATACCAGTGGGTCGATGTCTGGCCCGCCCGGTAGCCTCACCTGCGTGCCTGATGTCAAACCGCTCATCCATGCCCGCGGTCTGGTCAAGCGGTTCGGCGCGTTCACGGCGGTGGACGGGATCAATTTTGACCTGTACCGGGGAGAAGCTTTCGGATTTCTTGGGCCGAACGGGGCCGGCAAGTCATCCACGATGCGGATGATCGGCTGCGTGTCCCCGCCGAGCGAGGGGGAGCTGTCCATCCTCGGCCTGGACCCGGTGGCAGACGGCCCGGCGATCCGCGCCCGGCTCGGTGTGGTGCCGCAGGAGGACACCCTTGACGTCGAGCTGACCGTCCGGGAGAACCTGCTCGTCTACGGGCGCTATTTCGGCCTGCCCCGCGACCAGATCCGGGAGCGCACGGCCCGCCTGCTGGACTTCGTTCAGCTCAGTGACCGGGCCGGTGACCAGGTGGAGCCGCTGTCCGGGGGAATGAAACGCCGGCTCACCATTGCCCGCTCGCTGATCAACGAGCCGGACATCCTGCTGCTCGACGAGCCGACCACCGGCCTGGACCCGCAGGCCCGGCACGTGGTCTGGGACCGGCTGTTCCGGCTCAAGCAGCAGGGGGTGACCCTGGTCCTCACCACCCACTACATGGACGAGGCCGAGCAGTTGTGCGACCGGCTGGTCGTCATGGACCGCGGGAAGATCGCGGCCGGGGGCTCACCCCGCGGGCTGATCGAGCAGTACTCCACCCCCGAGGTGCTGGAACTGCGGTTCGATCCCGGCGAGCACCAGCAGGCCGCCGAGAAGCTGGCCAGCGTTCCGGCGCAACGCCGGGAAGTGCTGGCCGACCGGGTCCTGCTGTATGTCAGCGACGGTGAGGCAACCCTGGCCTCGGTGCGCGCGCTCGGCCTGGAGCCGCTGACCTCGCTGGTCCGGCGCAGCACGCTGGAGGACGTCTTCCTGCGCCTGACCGGGCGCCGGCTGGAGGACTGATGGGGGACGGCGGGGGACAGGCGGGACAGCAAGCCGGGGTGGCCCTGCCCGCCGCGGTGGTGCCCGGCTGGTCGTTCGCGCTGCGCCAGCTGCGGTTCTGGCTGACCGACTACCGGCGGACCTGGCGCGGCTCGATCTACAGCAGCTTGCTGAACCCACTGCTCTTCCTCGGTGCCATGGGCCTGGGCCTGGGCACACTGGTGAACCGGCACGGCACGGCCGGGCTGGGCGGGGTGAGCTATCTGGTCTTCATCACACCAGGCCTGCTGGCGGCCAGCGCCATGGAAACCGCGGTCGGCGACACCACCTACCCGGTGTACGGCTGCGTCAAGTGGAACAAGACCTACCAGGCGGCCGTGGCCTCACCGCTGCGTCCCGCCGACGTGTTCCACGGGCATGTGCTCTTTCTCACCCTGCGGCTGACCATGAACGGTGCGAT
>DPMS01000342.1:13235-13392 GCA_003541285.1 Actinomycetota bacterium | reverse complement strand
GTCGAGGCCGTGCCCACCTCCGGCGCGTCAGCGGGAGCCGGGACCCCGCCTGCTCAGGTGCCGCCCGCTCCCCCGGTGGTCCACGCGAAGAGCAGGAACCTCCGCGGCACGCTGCTCCTGGACGCAGGTATCGCCCTCGCCGTGTTCCTGCTGCTCG
>DPMS01000342.1:0-13195 GCA_003541285.1 Actinomycetota bacterium | reverse complement strand
GCCTTCGGCAGCGGCACCGCCCACCTCAGCGGCACCGCCTTCGGCAGCGCCGTCCCCCTCAGCCTCGCCGCCCTGGCCGGCCGCGCCGCCCGCCTCAGCTGTACCGCCCTCTTCGCCCGCACCGCCCGCCTCAGCCTCGCCGCCCTGGCCGGCCGCGCCGCCCGTCGGTGGCGGGCCGGTGGCTGCGGGCCACGGGCCGGGCAACGGCCTGGTCCCCGGCCCGCGCCCGGCGGCTCCCGCCCCGCAGCCACCGGTCCCCGACCTGTCCCCCTGGGATGTGATCGCGCAGGAAGCGTGGCCGGGTGGCCCCAGCGCGTCCAAGCAGGCGGCAGCATCCCCGCCGGAGGGCGCCGGCAGCAACGGCACCCGTGGCCGCAAGCGCGGTTCTGGTGGTGACGGCCCGGAGGAACAGGATCCAGCCGATCTCTCACGGCCGATCTACACGTGGAACCCGGGCGCGTCCACCGAGTCCTTCCCCACGTTCCCGCCCGGCGAGCAGGGCAAGTCCTGACCCTCGGCTAGCTTCGCGCCTTGCCGGATCCGCCGTTGAGTTCCGCCTTGCGCACCGAGGCGTAGATGGGAACATATTCCTGCCCCGACAGGACCTGGATGGCCTTCATCACCTCATCGGTGATCGCGCGGCGGGCCTTGGCGGCCGAACGCTCGCCCTGGTAGACCTCGAAGGTCATCGGCTCGCCGACCCGGATACGGACCTTGTGCAGCCCGGGAACCGTGTGACCCGGCGGCAGCACACGGTCGGTGCCGAGCATGGCGACCGGGACGACCGGCAGGCCTGACGCCAGAGCGAGCCAGCCGACCCCGGTCCGGCCACGGTAGAGGCGGCCGTCCGGGGAGCGGGTGCCCTCCGGGTAGATGCCGAACAGTTCGCCTGCCTTGAGCAGGCCCAGTGCCGCGTCCAGCATGTCCTGGGCGGCCCGGGCGGTGTCCCGGTCCACCGAAAGCTGCCGGGTGGCACGCAGGTAGGCGCCAGCGAACAGGTGGGAGGGCCGCCTGCCGGTGAAGTACTCGGACTTGGCGGCGAAGGTGAGCGGCCGGCTGAGCATGAGCGGAAGGAAGACCGAGTCCACGATCGACAGGTGGTTGGAGGCGATGATCGCGCCCCCGGCCTGGGGGATGTGCTCGCCGCCGGTGATCTCCGGCCGCCACAGCAGGTGCAGGAACGGCCCGGCGAGAACCCTGGAGACCTGGTACTTCACTCGATCCTCCACCCAGCCCGGTCCGGTGCCTGTCCGCCAGCGTTCCTAACGATAACCGGGCCGCCCAGGGCCGGACGTGGCACCGCCGCCTGCCGGGGTGGGTCATTCGCCGGCAGCCCGCCGCGCGTATCCGGCACCGACGACAAGATCACCACTATCAGGGGCAGAACCAGCGGCAGTCCCGCCGCGGGCACGGTAACCCCGGAATCCTCCGCGAACCAGCCCAGCACCGCGATCAGCCAGACGGCGGACAAGGCGGCCCGCAGCAGCGGTACCGCCACGTAGGCGCGGACCAGCAGGGTGCACCGCAGCCGGCCCGGCCAGGCGATCATCAGTCCCAGCGCGATCACCACGACCGGGATCACCGGGATGAACGGGTTGGCGGTGAGGGAGCCGAGGTTGGAGCCGATCTTCCGGTGCACGGTGGCGGCGGCGCCGCCGTGCAGCGCCTGGCCGACGAAGCCGCCGATGTCGGAGTGGCCGGTGACCGGCACGAAGTAGTTGACGAGCGCGAACACGGCCACCAGGGCCACGCCGCTGACCGCGGCGAGCAGGATCCGCCGGGCACTGATCCGTACCCCGGCGGCGGCGGCGAGCAGTACCAGGAACCCGGGGACCATGGCGATGGTCCCCCCCACCTTGGCGCCGAACCCGGGCCAGCCCGCCGCGATCACCGTGAACAGGCTCACCCCGGCCATGATCGGCAGCGCCCGCCGTCGCGGCCCCCGCCGCAGCGCGGCCCCGCCGAGCCAGGCCGCGCACACGATCCCGGACCCGCCGTAGATCACCAGCGCGTTGTTGCCCAGCCCGTAAAACCTCCCAGCCTCCAGAACGTTGAGCCCGAAAGGGGTCTCCTGTGCCAGGCGCGACCCGGTGATGAGGTCACAACCGATCACCACGAGGGTGACCGCCGCCACGACGCCAGCCGGGCCGAGTGGGTCATCCCGCCAGCGCCCCCGCGCCCACCGCGCCCAGGCCAGAGCAGCTGCCGCCATGACCGCCGCCCAGCCGGCGGCCAGTGCGTACAGCACCAGAGCCGGGTGCGGCAGCGCCCACCAGGGCACCAGGCTCGCGAGGAAGGTCCCGGCCGGGACCGAGGCCGCCCAGACCCCGGCCGCGCGGGCGATTACCCGGCGCCGGGAACGGCGGCTGGCCCCACGGCCCCACGGGACCAGCCAGATGAGTGCGAACAGCGCCGGGTAGCCGAAGCCGACCAGCTGGTAGAAGGGGGTCACCGTCTGGCGGTAGACCTGGGCGGCGGCATCCTGCCCGGCCAGCAGGCTGAGCGTGGCGGGCAGGCCGCCGGGCCTGGGGATGGCCGCCAGTTGCTGGCCGTTCACCGCCGTGGGGACCGGTGCGCGCAGCCAGCCCAGCACGGTGGGGGTCAGGTCGATGAGCAGGACCACCCCGGGACGGCGGGTGGACGGCGAGGTCAGCATCCCGGCCGCGAAGCGCGGCCCGCTGACCAGGATCGCCCGCAGATGGGGCTGGGATCCGTCACCGGGAGCGAAGACCACCAGGGCGGAGTCGGCGGGCAGCCCGGCAGCGATCCGTGCCAGTTGCCGGTCGGCTGCCCGGGCTGCCGCCGTGCGGGCTGGGCTGCCCGCTGGTGCCGGCGATGACGGCAGGTTGCCGAGGTCCGCGACGGTCAGCGGGCAGCGGGCCAGGATGGCCGGGGTGAGCGCGGACGGCGAGGGGAGGTAGGAGGCGACCCGCCCGGCCGGGCTGGCAAGCGCGAGGCCCGCACCGGGCCCAGCCGCGGTCGCGCAAGCTCGCGGCCCCGGCGCGCCAGCGAGCAGCCCCCACTGCGGGTCGTAGTGGAACTGGGCGTTGTCCCGGATGAGGGCCGGCATCGCGGCCACCAGCGCGGGACCCGGCCTGCCAGGACGTGGCTGAGGCTGAGCGGCGGTCACGGGTGGGATCGCTGGGCATGGGCCGGCCGCCGGGTGCGGGACAGCCGCCCGGGCGCCTGCGTTCAGCGTCAGCCAGCCATCGGCCGGACAGGTCAGCGGGTGGATCCCGCTGACAACGAGGGAACCCACCGAGCCGTTGCCGGCCAGGCGCCAGAGTAAGGGCGTGGCGCCGGGCGACATGTCGCTCCAGCGCAGCCCGCCGATCCCGGCCAGAACCACGTGGCGGATCGCCGGCGTGCCCGCGGCGGCCCGGGTGGTGCTGGCGGGCGCGGCCAGGGCCAGCAGGGCGGCACCGATCGCCAGCGCCCTGCCCCAGGTCCCGTGCACGTCGTCAACCTATCTAGGCCAAAGGGTTGTTGTGCCGGTAAAGCGGCAGGTAAGGCCCGGACAAGTGGTGCAGACAGGACCTGGCGGGTGCTGTCCAGGACCCGGCAGGGCCCCGCTCTGCCTGGGCTAGGTGCAGATGCTCTGGCTGGCTGTCCTGGGCGCGAAGCTGGAGGCTGGCAGCGGGGCCGTGCCCGGCCCGGTGTGGGCGGTGGTCCCGTAGTTGCCGCCCAGCACCAGCGTGACGGCGGTGCCGGTGCCCGGCACCTGCAGCAACGCGGCGCCGTGGACCTTCGCCGCCACGAGTTCGGCCGCCTGCTGCCCACCGGGGTGGTACTTGATCACCGTCTGGGTCAGCGTCTGCGTGCTGGCCTGCCCGGTCCGGGTGATCTTGAAGCCGTCCTGCTGAAGAGTGGCGGCGACGGTGTCCTGCAGCCCGTAGGAGTAGGTGCCGTTCAGCACCGCCAGCGAGACCGCGGCAGGCGAGAGCTGCGGAGCCGGGTGATGGCGCAGCATGGCCTTGGTGACCAGGGTGTCGTTGCGGAATGCCTGGAAGATCAGGCTGTCCTCCGGCTGTGTCCACATCACGTCAGCCAGGTCGGTGGGGTCGACGTAGTACCGCGGGTAGGTCGGCAGCGTGAAGAAGGTCACCTGGCTCGGCGGCAGGTTCTTCAGGCTGCTGGCGAGGTCATACAGGCCTTTGATGCCGCCCAGCTGGTTGTCGATGGTGATCGACCTGGTCGCGGCGTCGAGGAACTGGTAGACCGCGACCGGGTTGAGCAGCTTGCTCTTGACCCGGTCCACGAGCGAGGACATGAACGCCTGCTGCCGGCCGATCCGCCCAAGATCGCTGCCATCCCCCAGGGTGTAGCGGGCACGCACGTAGCCGAGCGCCTCAGCGCCGTTGAGCAGATGGTGGCCGGCGCTGAGGTGGAGCCCCGACTTCGGGTCGTTGATCGCTGTGATGTTGCACTCGGGCACGCCGCCGATGGCGTTGACCATGTCGCGGAAGCCAGCGAAGTTGATGGCGACGAAGTGGTCGATCCGGATGCCGGTGTTCTTCTCCACTGTCTTGATCGTGCACGCGACGCCGAGGTCGGTGTTGTTGCCGTACAGGGTCCCGAACGTGAACGCCTCGTTGATCTTGAAGGTGGTCGGGGAGGACATCTGGCCGTTGCCCTCCTTGCAGGCGGGAATGTTCACCCAGGAGTCGCGGGGGATCGACATGATGTCGGCCCACTTACGGTCCGCCGCGATGTGCACGACCATCAGGGTGTCGGAGTGATCGGTGTTGATCACAGCGGCGCTGCCGTATCCCCGGCCCTGGCCGATCCGGGTGTCCGAGCCGAGCAGCAAGATGTTCTCCGCCTGCGGATGCAGGTCAACGGGCTGCCTGCCGAGCTCCCCAGAGATGTCGACCTGGCGGAGATTCGCGTTCAGGTGCTGGTAGACGAAATAGGTGCCGAGCACGCCGATCAGCACGAGCACGGTCAGGACGCCACCTGACCAGGCGAGAACCTTCTTCCGGCCGGTCAGCCGTGTCCTGCCGGGCAGCGCCGTTTCGCTGCGCTGGTTCTTTCGCCCGGGCGGGCGCGCAGGTGGCGACGCCTCGCCGGGCCCCCCGCCCGCAGGTGGCGCCCCTTCGGGCGTTCCGTCGTGACGCGATCCGGGATCGTCCGGGTCAGCCGGATCCATGGATTCCCCCCAAACCCAGGTCTGGCCAGACGCGCGTCAGGTCACGCATGGTCGCACCACGCCAGCGTGCGACTGCGTAACCACGATGCACGGCCATTTCATACCGAAATAACGTAGCAACGGCCCGGCAGGTTTCACGGTCTGCTGATGCCACGTGCCGTTCACCAATCACGCCGTCCGCTGAGAGCAAAGTACCCAGGAGATCACTTGTGGAAGCCAGCGATTTCGCCGCTGCCCTGATGAGCTTCCCTGAGCGAATTACCACAAACGTCCGTCCTGCGGCATACGCCCAGCTCCGCATGGGGTCAGTGGCAGCTGGTGGCGGCTGGCGCGGCACCTGGCTGGCACCCGGAGGTGCTGGGTGCGGAGGTAGCCCGGTGTCGCTGGCTGGCACCCGGAGCGGCGGCCCGGGGCCGGTAGGCGGGGAAACCAAGCTGCCGGGAGAGGATGGGTCCGTGGTCGACTTCGGTGGCGGTGACCGGGCCAGGGCAGCCCACACGCCTCCCCGCGGCGCACGCCGGTGGCGGCAATCAACCCGTACAGGGCGGACAGCCGGTGCCGGGACGCGTAGTCGAGGAACCGGCCCGTGTGCACCGGCGCCCAGACGACAGGCTTGCGTCGCTTCCCGGGCTCCATGCGTATGCGTGTGGCCGGGTTGAAGCCGAGGCCTATGCCCGCGTCCACGGCGTCGTTGAGCGCCGCCCGCAGCACCGCACGTAGCCGCTGCATGGCGGCTGGCCCCACGTGCCGCTGATACGTGTGCACCGGCCGGCCAGCAGCCAGCTCCTCACGGTTACGCTTCCGGGCACAGACGAGGTGCGCTACACACTGAGCCTCAGCAAGCTGGCCAGGCGGTAGCCATCGCTAGCGCAGGCCGAACGATCATGCGCCTGTCTGAGTTCGCCATGATCTCACTCGCTGTCGTACTCGTCGTGGCGGCGCCACCAGTGGCCGGTCTCGTTGCGGCCGAGCGGCGCGCGGTCGAGCCACTGGTACATGCCCCACAGGCCGTCCAGACCGCGCGCATACGCCGAGTAGGTGTGGTAGACGACGCCATCCTCAAGCGCGAACGCGCTCATGCCGGGCCCCTCACGCCGGTAGGTCTGCCAGTCCGTGCCGACGATCGACTGGCTGAAGGCGTCGCGGGAACTCTTCTCGCCGGCCGCCGGCCGCAGATCCTCCTCACCGAAGTTGTACGTGACGGCTCCCGCTTCCCACTCCTGCCTGGTGTGCGCCACCCCGAAGTCGAAGTTGAAGTCGCTGCCGTAGGAGGACGCCCAGGGGAAGCTCCAGCCCATCCGCCGCTTGTATGCCTGGAGCTTGGCGAGCGGAGCCCGCGACACCGCGCAGAGCGTGACGTCGTGGTTGGCGAGGTGGACCGCAGAGCCGTTGAAGCCGTCGGCGATCGCCGAGCAGGACGGGCATCCGGCGGTGTAGTCGGGCCCCAGCATGAAGTGGTAGACGAGCAGCTGCGAGCGTCCTTGGAACAGATCGGCGAGGGACGCCGTGCCCTCGCCGGTCTCGAACCGGTACTGCTTGCCGATCCGGACCCAGGGCAGCTCCTGGCGCCGCCGGGCCAGTTCGTCGCTGCGCCGCGTCAGCGCCTTCTCGGCCTCGAGCAGCTCCAGCCGGGCGGCAAGCCACTCTTCACGTGTTCCGAACTTGTGACTGGTCATTGGTTGTCTCCTTCTTATCGTCACAACAGCTTGGCCTGGCCCGCGGCGCCGATGACGCCTCACATCGGTGGCACCAGGCCGGGAATCGACGACGGCGCGAGGACGATGCAGATACCAAGCCCGGCGATCGCGAGCGCCAGCGGCACATCGACGGCGGCTTTGGCGGGCAGCAGCTTCTGGGCCAGGACCAGCAGGGCGATCACCGACATCCAGGTGACGCTCATGACCCCCAGCGCCACCAGCATCAGCATCAGCCCGATGCTCGAGCCGGCGCAGCACAGCCCGAACCCGAACCCAGAGCGGACGCTGTCCCGGCAGCGCCGGCGGAAGTGCCGCTTGACCGGCGTGAACTCATACACACCGGCCACGATCGTGACCGCGCCGGCGGCAACAGGCCCGTGCGGCCGGTACAGCGCGTACAGCGCGGCGCCCACCAGTGCCCAGACAGCGAGGTAGGACCCGATGAACAGCGGCACGGCGCGCACCCCGCCGCTGGCCTGAGCGCGTCTCAGCACCGCCGGGGCCGCGCCCGGCAGCATCATCGCCGCCATCATCACCACCCACACGGCGATGAAGAACGCAAACGAACCGAGCCGGGTCGCCACCCCCATGTCCATCCCGTGCATCTGCCAGACCGCGATGACCCAGGACGCGGCGGCGAGCCCGAGCGTGGCCGCCAGCGCGGCCGTCCTAGCGGTCGCGAAGGTGGTGGTGAATCCGTGATCAGCCATGATGTCCTCGGGTTTCGTGGAGCGGGGTTGTGGCGGGCTCGCGAGCAGACCGGTCGAGGTGGTCCTTCAGCGCGCCGAGAGGGCTGTCCCAGTCGCGGGCAAGCGCGGCCAGGAACTGCTGCGCCACCTGCATGGGCGCCGACCGCAGCCGGTAGCGCACCCGGCGCCGCTCCCCCGGCTCGGTCGTCACCAGGCCGGCCTCGGCCAGCAGCGCCAGGTGCTTGGCGATCGCCTGCCGCGTGATCGGCAGGCGAGTGGCCAGGTCCGTGGCCGTGGCCGGGCCCCTGGCGGCCAGCGCGGCCAGGATGGCGCGGCGGGTCGGGTCGGCCAGGGCATTGAAGACCTGTTCGGCGATCGCCTCGATGTCAGGTTCGGCGGGCGCCTGGATGTCAGGCGGCATCGAGGTAGCCGGCCAGTTCACCCAGCTCGCTCGCCCAGCCCTCGGTGTTGCCGTCGTACGCCTTGCGGTAAACGTCCTCCGGCAGCTGGGCGAAACCGGACTCGACCACCCTCAGCCGCGTGCCCGCGCCGGCCGGTTCGAGCGTGAACTCGACATAGGTGCGCCGCGGATCGTCCTCGGGCAGCCCGTAGATCTGCCAGGTGAACCCGAACACCGTCGGCTCCTCCACCCGCTCCACACGCATGTCGACCGTGAACCCGTGGCTCCACCTCATCCAGGCCGCCCCACCCGGACGAAGGTCGATCGTCGCCTCATTGCCGAACCATGCGCCCAGGCCCTCGGCCGTGGTCAGCGCCGCCCACACCTTGGCCGGCGGGTGAGCGATCTCCACGGTCCGCTCGATGCGATCAGGAAAACCCATGACAGCCTCCCACGAGTAGCAACCTTACGGTTGCCACCGTATAGCAACCGGCTGGTTGCGTCAACGGTCCTGCCCGGGAGGTCGCTTGTGCTCGCCGGGGACGGAGCGCCCCCGTGCGGTGCTCGCCGCGCGGGCGCAACCGTGGCCCTGCTCGTATTGCCGGAAACGCGTCCAGCGCAGTGGGCGTGACGCGACGTGCGGCCGGGCGCGCCGAGTCAGCGCACCAGCCGGCCATCGCACCATCCGGCCCGGGACCCAGCAATGCCAACCGTGCAGATTCCAGGCGGCGACAAGAGCAACCGCCACGATTTGCCGTGTTTGCTCAGGGCACCGGGGTGAATGACGTGGAGCAATGCGCTGTCCGCGAGCCAGCCGAGGCGGTGACGTCTACTGCCACCGTGTATCCGGGGGTGGCGCCGCTGATGTAGTAGGCGACCGTGACCTGTCCCGCCCCGTCCGCCACCGTGGTCTTCTGGTGGTCGGTGGTCTTGTAGTGCGCCACGGTAGTGACCGATGCCCCGGCTGCGGTCTGCACGGTGATGTCCACCGTCGTGTAGTCAGCCGGGGAGCTGTTGCTCACTGAAGCGCTGCACGAGAGAGCGTGAACTGACGGTGCGGGTGCCGAGACCGCGGGGGGAGCGGTGAGCCCGAGACGCGACTCGGCGGTTTCCCAGTCCCGCGCGATGGCGCGCTGGGCGCGGGCCAGCCTGATCCGGCCGTCGCAGACGGCCTTGTTCAGCGCATTCTCAACCGAGTCCTTCGCGTTCGGCACCGGGCCAGCCTCCGGCCACAGATTGGCCGCATCGTTCGCCCCACCCAGTTCCAGCGGCACGAGGTGATCCAGCTCGCTCTCAGTGCCGGAGGGGAGACCGTAAGCCGGATAGGCCTGGCCGAACTTGAATGCCCCGGTCTGGCTTTCTGGCGGCCGGACAGTTGCTGTGTAGCCGGAGACGCAGATCGTGGAGCCGATGTCCGCCTGCGTCACCGCCGGGTCGATCGCGCCGGGCGTGCAGCGCCGGTCGGGAAGCCGGCCGTTGTCGCGGGCCCGGCACGGCCCGGCCAGCGTGCCGGTCACCTGTCCCGGGTCGTGCACCCGGGCAAGCGACGACGTCGGCCCGGGCCGTGATGACCGCGCCGGAGAAACGGACGAAGACAGGGACGGGGAGGAAGACGGCATCGATAGTGTGGGGACAGCAGCAGATAACAATGCCGGGCCCGGCGCGCTTGCGCCGCCGCCAGTGGCGCATCCCGCGAGGGTGAGCGCCGCCGCTACAGCCAGCATTCCAGCCGCGAAGATAGCCGGCGCGCATCGTGACTGCACACCGTTATGGTGCACGATCATGCCCGACGGAGCCAGCCGCCCAGCGTCTGCCGCACGACATGGGCTGACCAAAGATCAGCCTCTCTGAGCGATTACAGTAACGACCCAGGAGGGCGAAACAAGCGAAACAAGCAGGGCGCAGAGGGAATCAGGTCGCCTCACCGAACCTCGCTCGGGGAGCGGCAGATGCGCGCATTGGCTGGAACAAGGCCGGTGAATATTCATGCAGGCTCAGCCGGGCCAATCGTCGATCCAGGCATGACCGCCGGGTCGCAGGCACGTCCTCCACGGCGAATATCCGCGCGCGGAGCCGCCGTTATGGCGCGGGTCCCTACTGGCCAGGATGGTTGACTCCGGCGCGCATATCTGGGTGATCCGCGCACCCGCAGCCGACCCAGCCCGACCCGGATGCGTCCGATAACAGCACCAGCGTCGCCTCGGCCAGCGCCCTCATCACTTCCTTGGCGGAGGTGACCGCAGCGGCGCCAACGGGCCATGGATCAGCAGCAAGCCCGGCGCGGTGAACACGATCGGCGCGGTCATGTCGAGGCGTTCCAGCCGCGCCGGCAACGTGCCCAGGCGAACACCAGCCCGGCGATGATCGCCAGATCTGCGACCGTCACTGTTTCTCCCCGGGTCGGCTGCTACCCGCGGCGGCCTATTGGCGGGCCATGTGCACGCGCAGTTCGGCTTCGTTGTCGCGGATCAGCTCTCCGCTGACGTCTACCGTCACGGCATGGATGGTGCCGGTGAACTTGAAGGGGCTGGCGTAGTCGTCGGTGACCGCGGAGCCGGGATTGGCGCCGCAGGTGAGGGCACCCGGATTGAGCACGAATGGCGTGGTGACGGGGGCCTCCGCGTTCCCGGCGAGGGTGCCGTCGACGTAGAGCTGGAGCCGGCCGGGCGCCCCCTTGCCGTGCTGCATGTCCGGCTGTCCTGTTGGTTCGAACTCAAACCTGAGCACGCGTTTGCCCGGCAGAAGGACCTCGCGCGATTCCACTCCATACACGGCCCGGCCCACATAGTTGTGGACGTAGCGGAGCTTGCCGTCCTTGATGAAGAAGGAGTACCCACCGGCGGCAGTGCCCTGGCACAGCAGCACTCCCTCGGCCCCGCCGACGGGGATGTCGACCTCCGCGGTGATGCTGTGCGGACGGTTGAGCACCCTGGGCCCGGCGAAGAACGGGATCGATTGCGTGCCGGGCCGGTAGGTGTAGCTGTCGCGCGGTACCGCCACGAGTGGCTTCTCGGCGATCATGCGGGCCAGGCCGCTCCCGTCGACCGGCATCACGCCGTACTTGCCGGCCTCCACGTACCATGTCCCGATCATCGCGATCAGCCGGTCGCGGTGATCCGCGGCCACGTTGTGGTTCTCGGCGAAGTCCTCCGCCACGTGGTAGAGTTCCCAGCCCGTGGCGTCCAGCTCGGACAGTGTCCCGGACGAGATCGGCTGGCCGAACGGCTTGCCCGCCTCGGCGAACGACGGGCCGGGCCAGGGGCAGACGGCCCGCCACCCCTCGTGGTAGATCGCCCGGTGACCGAGCATCTCGAAGTACTGCGTGTGGCGGTTGCTTTCGGCTTCGGCATCCTCCAGCGTGTGCGCGAAGCTGACCCCGTGCAGCGGTGACTGGGTGACGCCCCGGATCGTCTTGGGCGGCTCGATGCCGAGCAGGTCCAGGACCGTGGGCACCATGTCGATGATGTGCGCGTACTGGGTGCGGATCTGGCCTCTGGCCTTGATCTTCTGCGGCCAGCAGACGATAAACGGGTCGCTGGCGCCGCCCCGGTAGGTCTCGCGCTTCCACCGGCGGAACGGCGTGTTCCCGGCCCACGTCCAGCCCCACGGGTAGTGGTTGAAGTGCTTGGGGCCGCCGATCTCATCGATCAGCTTCAGGCTCTCCTCGACCGGCTCCTGGGCGTTGTTGAAGAACTGCGCCTCGTTCGTGGTCCCGGTGGGCCCGCCCTCGGCGCTGGCGCCGTTGTCGGAAATGACCATGATCAGGGTGTTGTCGAGCTCCCCCATCTGCCGAAGGAACTCGACCAGCCGCCCGACCTGATGATCGGCATGGGTGAGGAAGCCGGCGAAGACCTCCATCATCCGGCTGTACAGGCGGCGTGCCGCCGGGGGCAGCGACGCCCAGTCGGGCACGTCAGGATCGTGACGCGACAGCTGCGCGTCCGCCGGGACGATGCCCAGTTCCTTCTGCCGGGCGAACACCTTCTCCCGGTAGGCGTCCCAGCCATCGTCGAACACGCCCGCGTACCGGTCGGCCCATTCCTTCGGCACGTGGTGCGGGGCGTGCGTGGCGCCGAAGCACAAATGCAGATAGAACGGCTTGGCCGGGTCGACCTGCTTGGCGTCGGCGACGAACTGCATCGCCTTGTCGACCAGGTCCTCGCTGAGGTGGTAGCCCTCCTCGGGCGTGCGCGGCGGCTCCACCTGGTGATTGTCATACACCAGATCCGGGTACCACTGGCTGGTGTCCCCGCCCAGGAAACCGTAGAAGCGCTGGAAACCGCGCCCCAGCGGCCACCGGTCATACGGGCCAGCGGCCGTCTCCTGGTTGCTCGGCGTCAGATGGTACTTCCCGACCATGAACGTGCTGTAGCCGTGCTCGACCAGCATCTCCGACAGGAAGCCGTTCTCGAACGGGACCACACCGTTGTACCCCGGATAACCGCTCGCCAGCTCGGTGATGCAGGCCATCGCGTTGCTGTGGTGGTTGCGGCCCGTCAAGATGCACGACCGGCTCGGCGAGCACAACGCTGTCGTGTGCATGTTGCTGTAACGCAGGCCGTCCGCCGCCAGCGCGTCGAAGCTGGGCGTCTGGATCGGGCTGCCGTAACAGCCCAGCTGGCCAAACCCGGTGTCATCCAAAACGATGAACAGCACATTGGGTGCGCCCGCGCGTGCCCGCACCGGCGCAGGCCACGCCGGCATGGACTCCTCCGCGGTCCGCCCGATCACACCAGGAAATGCAGCACCCGGCTCATACTCGACAACTGCCACCCGGACCCCTCCCACTGTTCTCTCCCACGCTCCCGATGGACCGCATCCTGCGGCGCAGTGGCGGGAGGGCGCATCACCCGGCATGGATGATCTCCGCTCCGATCGCGCCGCGCAGGGAAAGCCAGGCTCCCTCGTGGTCGCCCATCAAGTGAGCCCCCAACTCGATCCAACAGCGACTGCGGGATGCGTGCTACCCAGTAGGGATCTTCTGGGGCGCCAACTCAGTCGCAGCGGCACGGCCGAATGGCCGGTTGCCTACAGCCGCTGAGCCCGCTCCGAATTGGCTAATCTGCGCACGCTGTCGGAACTGACACCCGAGGGCGGAGAGGCTCAACTATTCGGCGATCTGGCCACGCCAGTATCTTCCGGCTCAACCGCCCGAGTGATGCAGTCCTGGCGCCAAATCCAGCCGACGATCATGAAGCTCTGCATACGTATTCGCCGCTCGGCATCGTCATGTACGTGCGCAACGCACTACTTTCGGCAT
>DPMS01000392.1 GCA_003541285.1 Actinomycetota bacterium | reverse complement strand
GCGCTGGATCTGGTTGGTGCCACGTCCGAGGCGAAGCATTTGCAGGCCGAGGAGAAAAGGGTGAGGTTCCGGGCTGCGCTCCCCGGCCATGGCCCGTACTGACCTGCCGCCGCGGCGTAGGTGAGCTGCCGGGCGGCCTCGATCTTCATGGCCACGCCGACCAGCATGAACTGCACGCCCTGGAACTTCGCGACCGCCTTGCCGAACTGCCGCCGCTCCTTGACATTAGAAACACGGTTAGGGCGTGTCTCAAAGTCAGTTGCGCGGCCTACCGCCCTCGCCTGGCGGACCAGCCAGGCGAGGGCCTGAAATCAATTCGCCACTGCTCGCCTCGCCCGGTACGGTCGCGAGAGTGTCCTCACTACTGGGAGCCCCTGAGATCTGCGCGCGGCCACCCCGGCAGTTCCCACGCTGAGAGTAGGTTTCGTCAATGGCATGCCGTATCAGTGAGCTCGTGCTCGGTTGCCGCGACCCCGAGGTGCTGGCGCGGTTCTGGTGCGAGGTCCTGGACTTCGTGGTGCTCGATCGCGAGAATGACGGAAGCATCGAGATCGGGCCGCGCGAAGGGTTCGGCGGCCCGCAGCCGACGATCATCCTCAGCCGCAGAGACGAGCCGGAGCCCGGGAAACCCCGGCTGCACATCGACGTCAACGTCACCGACCGCGATCAGGACGCCGAGCTCGGACGCCTCCTGAAGCTCGGAGCACGCCCGGCCGACATCGGCCAGACCGGGGAAGAGCCCTGGCACGTCCTCGCCGATCCCGAAGGCAACGAGTTCTGCCTGCTCAAGGCCCGCCTCGCTCCACTCTGACGGCCCTCGTCGGCAACGAGGCAGCACCCGGGTGGTCGTGATCGTGAAGTAAGTGAGGTCTCCGGTAAGGGGTTCATCGACCAAGAAGAACACCCCATATCCGGAGACCTCGTGGCCACCCCCTAGCGGTGACGAGGCGGTTCGACCTGACCGATGGGCAGTGGGCGCTGCTGGAGCCGTTGCTGCCGGTTGCGGTGCGGTCGGGTCGGCCGTCTGTGTGGACGAAGCGGCAGCTGTTTGATGGGATTCGGTGGCGGGTGCGGGTGGGAGCGCCGTGGCGGGATGTCCCGGACTGCTATGGCTCGTGGCGGGCGGTGTATGCGTTGTTTCGCCGGTGGCAACGTTCTGGGGTGTGGGCGCGGATCGTCACCGCGCTCCAGGCCCGCGCGGACGCGGCCGGACTGATGACCTGGGAGGTCAGCGTGGACTCAACGATTGCCCGGGCACATCGGCACGCCGCCGGCGCCCACCGACGGGGAGATGAGCAGAGCGAGCCGCCGGGTGGCGTCGTCTGCGGGCCTTCCGATCACGCGTTGGGACGCTCCCGTGGCGGGTTGACCACCAAGATCCACCTGTCGTGTGAGCAGGGCCAGAACGTGTTGTCGCTGATCGTCACCGCCGGGCAGCGTGGCGACTCCCCGCAGTTTCGGCCCGTCCTGGACAAGATCAGCGTCCCGCGGCTCGGCACCGGCCGGCCCCGCAAGCGGCCGGTCCGGGTCAGGGCCGACAAGGCCTACAGCTCCCGTGCCAACCGCGCCTACCTGCGTCGACGCGGCATCGCCGCCACGATCCCCGAACCAGCCGACCAGATTCGGCACCGCAAAAACCGCGGCCGACACGGCGGCCGCCCACCCGCGTTCTGCCCGGACGACTACCGCGCCCGGCACGCTGTCGAATGCGGCATCAACCGGCTCAAACGCCACCGCGCCGTCGCCACACGGTATGACAAGCTCGTCGTCCGCTACGAGGCCACCCTCCACATCGCCGTCATCAACGACTGGCTCCTGACCTCACTGCCGGATCGTGTATGTGGATAACGACCCGGTCGTGCTTGCCCACGCCCGCGCTCTGCTGACCAGCAGCCCCGAAGGCGCTACCGGCTACTTCGATGCCGACCTGCGCGACACCGCTGCGATTTTGGCGCGGGCGGCAGAGACGCTGGACTTCTCCCAGCCCATCGCGGTCATGCTGATCGCAATCCTGCACGTGATCGGGGACGGCGAGGACCCCTACGGCATCGTGGCCAAGCTGATCGACGCGGTGCCGCCGGGCAGTTACCTGGCCCTGTCCCACGTGCCCTCGGACATGGAGCCAGCGAGGGCGGCCGAGGCAGGCAGCCGCCTCAGCCAGCTCATGCACCAGAAGGTGACCTTCCGCACCCACGCCGGGGTCACACGTTTCTTCGACGGACTGGACATAGTCGAGCCAGGTGTAGTGCCGGTTCAGGAATGGCGGCCCGACACCGAAATCACGGCACAGCCCCGATGGACCATGTGGGGCGGGGTAGGACGCAAGCCCTGAGAAGAACGGTCGGCACGTGAACGGCCCCCGCCGAGATGACAACCAGCCACCATGCCTGGCGCTTCGAGCACTGGCTCGTCCAGACTCGGGCCTGCCCGGCCATGCGTCGGCTCACTGACGTGTCGTACGGGGTGGGACTGGCGTTCCTGGCAACGGTCCGCCGCGATGGCAGGCCGCGGGTGCACCCGATGTGCCGGGCGTGGGTCAGCTGGCGAGGTAGTTGTCCGGCTTTGGCCCGTGCAAGGTGGAGGTGAGCGCGGGTCCCGGCACGGCCGACGGGCTGACGAACGTGCTGCCGTCCGGGCCCGCCTCTACTGCCATGTGGGTGGCGCTGCGCAGCAGCACCTGGTTCCAGGCCAGGAACCAGTCGGTCCATCCGTCGCGCCACTGGCCGACCGCCGGGCTGCCGATGATCGTCACCGGATCCCCGGGATTGGCGAGGTCGTAGTACAGCCTGGAGTCGGCGGGAGCCACGTTGACGCATCCGAAGCTGACGTTGGTGCTTCCCTGCTGGGCGACGGACCAGTACGCGTCGTGGATGTAGTTGCCGCTCCAGGTGAACCGCACCGCGTAGGGCACGGGGAAGTTCTTGTATCCGGGACCGGTCATCAGAGTCGGGTTGTGCTTGTCGATGGTCAGGTACGTCCCGTTGGCAGTGGGGTAGGCGGCCTTGCCGGTGCTGATGGGCCAATGGCCGAGCAGCTTGCCCTTGTACCACACCTTCATGTAGTGGCCCGCCGTGCTCGCGACCACGATGAGCGAGTTGCCGATGGTGAACTGCTGGGTCAGGTCGGCGGTGCCGTACACGCCGGGCGCGATCGCGAGCCCGTCGAAGTGGCCGGCGAAGCTCACCCGCGTGTGCTGGGGCCAGTAGTTGCGGGGCCGGAAGTTGAGTTCCCTGTTACCGTCCAGCCAGTACCAGGCGCCGACGAGCGGCTTGGAGGTCGTGATCTGCATGGCCCGCTCCACAGCGGCCCGGCGGGTGACCGGCTGGCTGAATTTGAGCTTGATGGGCATGCCCACCCCGTAGGTCTGCTGGTATCCCTCGGTAATCATGACCGTGTACGTCCTCGACGGCGTCAGCGTTGCGAACGAACTGGTCTGAGTCACCGTCTTGCCGCCCGGCCCGGACGCCGTCGCAGTCACGGTGTAGTGGGCTGAGGTGTGCAGCGGCCAGGTGCTGTGCCAGACGGTGCCGCCAGCGCCGAGGGTGCCGGGAACCGCGCTCCCGCTAGTCGTTACGGTGACGCGGCGGACCCTGCCGTGACTGGCGGTGACGGTGATCCCGCAGCCGGGGCTGACGTTGGCACTGCCGTCCGTCGGCGAGATGAATAGCCGCAGGGCGGAGGCGGCTGGCCCTGCGCCACGCGCCGCGACCGCTGTCGCGGAGCACGCGGCCGCGGACAGGCTCAGGATCACCGCCATGGCCGTCAGCGACAGCCTGGCCCGCCTGCCCGTGGCAACCGTCCCCCAGCGTGACCGTGATTCTCCGCTATCCCGCACGTTCGCTCCTCCCGCGCTTGCCCATCCGGGGGCTTTCAGCCGCATCCCGGATGCCAGTACTCACCAGCCCGATCAGGGATCACCGCATGGTGCCGCCTGGACCGCCGACAGGATGGCGCGGCATCCTGCCCGGGCGGAGGCTCCCATAGGGAGACGGACGGGCCGCGGCCGGAGTTGCCGCTCACCGGCACCCAGGCGGGTGAGATCGGTCACTATGGCCAGAGCCCGGCACGGGCACCCACAGCCAGACCGTAGGCCCCGCCGCGGCTATCCTCCAATGATGCGCGTGCTCACCTCTTCGGTCACCTGCGCGCTGGAGGACGAGCGCAACGCTCTCGCGAGGATGCTGAGCGCCGTCCCGCCGTATGAGCCAGTCCGGTTCGAGGGCTTCGTATCACAGGACCGCTGCTCGCGGGACGCGTGCCTGGCGAGCGTTGATGCTTGTGATGTGCATGTCCTCCCCGGCCTGCGGTACGGCGAACCCCTTCCGGGCAGCAGCATCGCATCGGCTGAAGAGGAGTCCACGGTTGCGACCAGGCAGGGAGGCAGTGCTTGTGTTCACCAAGAGCACTGACGAGCCCGATGAGCCCCGGCAGACAGAGTTCAAGCGCAAGGTCGGGCACTACGTCAACGGCCGGTTTCACAGATCGTTCTCGGACCCGGAGTCGCTCAACGTCGCGGTGCTGGCCGCATCGCGCGATGTCACATCCATACCGACTGCCCTCGCCTTGGAGCGGCTCCCGCCGCCAGGCGCGGTTGCACGCGAGCCGCGCAGCCGCCGGCCCGGTCAGCCGGTGGTGGGCCGGCCGTGCCGCCCAGGTACTCCGGTAATTGGCCGCCGACGCCGCAATGTCCGCGCGGCCAGCGCGAGTCAGCGTCCCATCACCGGCGCCGCTTGCGTCCCTGTGCGTGCAGTCCGGCCTTCGCAGCTGTCGGCCGCCGGCTCGGTGGACGGCCACCTGGCCGCTCCGGAACCGTCTTGATGACCGGTCCCGACGGGCGAGCACGCCGCCCCGGCCCACTGCGCTGGCTCGGCATTTCGCGCGGCCGGCGGCCGGGACCGGGCAGCGAACGGTTGCGGCGGCCACAGCCGCTGCTGAGGCAGCGCCTTCCATCCGGGCGCGGCGCCATGGAGCAGCCCAACATCACCAGCCACGGAGCCGGCGTCCTCACCCCCCGGTTCTGGGTGCTGGTAGTCCTGGCCGGCATTGCCGCCGGGCTGCTCGGCGCGCTGATGATGGCGCTCCTGTTCAACGTGCAGTACGCCGCGTTCGGCTACCACTCCGGCACCCTGCAGCACGGCGTCGAGCAGGCATCCGCGGTACGGCGGGTCGCCTCCTTGCTGATCGCAGGCGCATTCGGTGGCGTCGCGTGGTACCTGCTGCGGCGCTACACCAGGGGCGAGCCGTCCGAGATCGACGAGGCGGTCTGGAGCGGCGACGGGCGGCTGTCGTTCCGGCGCTGCCTGGGCACGTCGGTGATCTCCGAGGTCGTCATCGGCATGGGCGCCTCGATCGGCCGCGAAGCCGCGCCCAAGCTGCTGGGCGGCGCGTCGGCAAGCGTCCTGGCCGGGTGGGGCGGCCTGTCACCTCAGCAGCGGCGGCTGCTCGTCGCCTGCGCCGGCGGCGCCGGGCTCGCCGCCGTCTACAACGTCCCGCTGGCCGGCGCCCTGTTCACCGCCGAGATCCTCATCGGCAGCATCACCCTGCCGGTCATGCTGCCAGCCATCGCCTGCTCGTGGATCGCCACCGCCACGGCCTGGATCTACCTGCCCCATCACGCCACCTATATCGGCATTCCGGATTACCGCTTCACCGGGTCGCTGATGACCTGGTCGTTGCTGGCCGGGCCGGTCATCGGGCTGATCTCGGCCGGATACATCCGCCTCATCGGCTGGGTGTCGCACCACCGCGCGAGGGGAACCAGGGCGCTGTTCGCCCCGGTCGCAGCCTTCGGCATCCTCGGCGTCATCGGCATCTGGTACCCGCAGCTGTTCGGGAACGGCCTGGACATGGCCCGGGACGCGTTCCTCGGCGTCGGCAGCCTCGCCCTGCTGCTCGCCCTGTTCGCGCTCAAGCCGCTCGTCACCGCGATGTGCCTGGCAAGCAGCGCATCCGGCGGGCTGTTCACCCCGACGCTCAGCACCGGCGCGGTCCTCGGCGGCGCGCTCGGCATCGCCTGGAACCTGGCCTGGCCAGGTTCCCCGTCCGGCGCGTTCGCCATGGTCGGCGCCGCGGCCATGATCGGCGCGGCGATGCAGGCGCCGCTATCCGGCCTCGCCCTAGTACTCGAACTCACCCACAGCGGCTTCGGGCTGATGGTGCCCATGATGGCAGCCACCCTCATCGCCACCCTGGTCGCCTTCCACGTCGACGGGTACTCCATCTACTCCGCCCGGCTGCCGGCGTATACCGCCGACAGTGCGCCCGCCGACGGGCGGCCGTAGCAGGCCATCCCGGCGGAAGCCGATCAGCCGGCCTCACGCCAGCCCCCGCATCCCCACGTCGCACCTCCCCGTTTCCCACTGCCCGACCCAGTTATGAGCAAGCTCGTTACTGCGCAGCAAAGTCGGGCTGACATTGGCCGCCCGCCGCGAGCACATCACCGACACCCGACCACGAACGCCGATGGGGCCCGGCGACAGGCGGCCTCAGTCATTTCCCCGTACATCGTGGCTGGACCCTTTCGCAATGCCCACCGCCCCAATGCGCACCTGAAGTCCCATCCACCCGATTGCGTTCGTCGTTGCCGCGACCTGAGCCTTGTACCCGAATGCCGATATCGGCATAACGAGTGTCGCGCCGGAGCGCGGCCCCGCAAGGAACCGCTCGATGAGGCGGTCATCAAAGACGGCGAGTTCCAGCGGCAGGGCTATCAGCCAGCGAATGACGTGCGCCATAACGTGGAACTGCTACGTGGCCGGTGACAGCGTCCCGTGGCACGGCATGGCCTGTCCGCCACACACTGCCCCCAGGAAGACATGCTGGACCCCGGCAGCGCCAACAAGCAGTGCCGCTGCTCCCACCGGGACGAGATCTTCCTCGTAACACGGTGGAAGAGAACGAGGATACCTGCGGGTCATCAGCTCTGGTAGCTCCTGCGACGAGCGGCTTACTCACAGATCGCTGCCGGGAACCGGGTGAGGCCTGCGGTACGGCTGGCCTTGGGGAGCTTCTCCGGTGTCGGGGAAGACTGCGGGTCAGGCTGGGTGGGCCGGGACGGTGCGCCAGCAAACGAAGCCCGCAGCAGGTGTCTCCCCGTCACGAGCGGATTCCGGCTGCGGTGAGTCCGTAGGGGGCTGGTACAGAGTTGATCGTGCGGCTTGCAGTCGCAGGCCCGCCCTCGTCACCAGGGCGAGTGCCTGGTCGCGGGTGAGAAAATGCGCTGCCGAGTAGAACGGATGGCCGCTGGCTGCCTGGTGCCGGTAGAAGCGGCCCCAGGGGGATTCGGTGAAGACCTCCCCGAGCACGACCGCGCCGTCGGGCCGGACCACCCGGCGTGCCTCAGCCAGCAGCGCGGCGGGATCGTCTGCGAAGCAGACGGTGACCACGATCAGCACCGCGCCGAAGACAGCTGGCCGGAACGGCAAGTGCTCGCCCACGCCGCGGACCACGCGGATGCCGCGCGAGCGCGCCAGGGCCAACGGCGCAGCGGCAGGATCCAGCCCCACATCCACGCCGAGGGCCGCAGCGAACCGGCCGCTGCCCACGCCGATCTCGGCCCACGGCCGGGGAAGCCCGCGCAGCAGCGGCCGCAGGCAAGCCACCTCGGAGGGGAAAAGTGCCGCGCCCGCGGGCCCGTCATACCAGGCGTCGTACCTGGCGGCGAGGCGCTCGAACAGGCCCGCCGTGCCCACCGCCTGCCCCCTGCCGGGCCGCGGCGCGCGGTGTTCAGAACTCGCATACATGCCCGCTGCAACCTCCGTGTGGGCGTCGTGGATCTCCGCCGCCGCGCCCAGGTGACGCACCGGACTGGCCGGGCTGGCCTCCTCCGCCTCCGCCACGCGACCCAGTCCATCATCTCGCCGGCCGGCTCAGTGTCAACGGCACCTCCTCCTGTGGGCGTCCTATGGCCTGGTAACGCTCTTTCAGCACTGCAACCCACCGGCCCGCAACCCAGGGCCAGTGCCGAGAACCCGGCCGGAACGTCAGCAGAGGACCTGCGGTCCGCGCGTCCCAGCCGGGCTTGGCCTCCTGATGGGACAGCCGACGGCCGGGTTTCGTCCGTGGCGGGGCGGCGATGCTGTCCGGGGGATCGGGACATTGGTCCCTGTCCGGCGATCACGTGCCGGGCCAGGCTTGGCTCGCTGGTGTAGGTGGGCAGCCCGTGAATCGCGGCGTCATCGTAGGGAGGTCCTGCCCTGCGCGACCGGGGGCTGGCACCGCTGTGCGCGGCGGTGGCGAAGGCTGCGGGCTCTGCGTCACCCACGTGCGGCGGGTCGGCGAGACGAGCCGCCGGGTCCTGGGCGGTGCCGGTTCCGGCGTGACCGGCACCGTATCGTGACTTCCAGCCTGGCCAGGCATGACTGAAAAGGAAGCGGAGGCAGCAGATGGAGAGGATCCTGGAGACGCACGACTTTGGGCCGCACCGGGTCGATATCCTCGAACGCGCCGATGACGAGGGAACTTCCTACGTTGTGCTGGTTGACGATGTCATCGTCACCGACCCGCCGCTGCCGACCCCTCCGCGCTTGGAAGATGTCGTACGTATCTACGCCAGGTCGCAGGGGCAGGTGTAGCTACCCGGCCGGCCTGCGGTGCCTGTGCGATGGCTCACGGTGCGCCCGCTGCGGAGGGCGCGCGGCAAGCCAGGGCCTGGCGACCTGCTGCCGGGCCGGGTGATCCCTTGGTTTCGTGCCGCGGGTCGCCGTGTCCGGCCGGCTGGCGGTGCCCAGGGCCTCGTTGCGCCAGCGCGGGCGCAGCCCCAGTGCCCGCGGCTCATGCGGCCGGCGGTCAGTGCGCCAGTGCTGCGGTGACCAGGAGCAGGATCAGGCCGAACGCGAAACCGGCGGTGAGGATGGGTTTCTCGTGTGGCGCCGGGACGGTGATGAGTTCGGGGACAAGGCCGGCGAGGGCAATGTAGGCGAAGTTCCTGGCGGCCAAGGGCAGGAGAACCGCGACGTCGGCATGGCCTGCAAGGCCATAGGTGAGGATCCCGCCTGCGATGACGGTGGAGCCGGAGGCGAGGTTGTAGGCGAGGGCGGCGCGGCGGCTCCAGCCGGGAGAGGTGCGCCTTGCGCACGAGCGCCGCTTGGGGGTCAGTGGGGGTCTCGGCCTCATGCCCGCGGGACTTTGGCCTCTGGAAGACCGGGTCCTGCTCCAGAGATCCTGGGCACAGGTGTGGAACATACCCGGCTGGCGGGTTAGCTCCACCGGAATGCCCAGGTTGGATAGAGCCCAGATCAAGGGCTGCGAGGGGGGAAGACGATGAGTTGCGGGTGGTGTGGTTACGGGCATTGCCACCATTGTGGTTACGGGCATTGCCATCACTGGGGTTACGGGTACGGGCCGCCCCCGCCGCCCTGGGCGGGGTATGGGCCGGGGTATGGGCCG
>DPMS01000493.1 GCA_003541285.1 Actinomycetota bacterium | reverse complement strand
ACCGCTGACCTGCCGTTTACAAGACGGCTGCTCTGCCAACTGAGCTACACCGGCGGGAGACTCGGTGCATGGTAGCCCAGGTCGGGGCCGACGTGCTTATCTTGTCTCTGACCTGCGGATCTGCCGCCGTAGTTTTGGGTCGCAGGGGCTGGGCCGAAGCGGAGGAGTGTCCAGGCAACCGGCTGAGAGTGGCCCACTGCGGCCCTCTGTGCCCAATACGTGCCCGACTTCTGAGCCCGGCAGAGGCCACCATCCTCTGTTGACCGCGGCGGCTCTGTATCCGTACAGCCCGCACGTTGGCTCCTGCCGGCCACTACCTCCCGATGTCTTCTCTCCTGTCTGGCCAGCGCTAACTCGCCACCCAGCGCGTCCCGTCAGATGCAGGTAACGCTGGCCGCCCGGCAGCAGGCAATCTGACCGTCGCGCCGTTCTTTCTGTGCCCACCCAGGCCGGTGAAGTGGTCACCTTGCCATCCGGTGGTGGGCGCTGCGCCAATAGCTGCTGGATCGGCGCTTCCCTGACCAATGGGGCAGCCCGGCATCGCCCGCTGCCCCACCACCCAGACGATCAAGGCCTTCCCGGCCATGCCGGCGCTGTCGTGTGCCGTCCGCTCCTGATCTGCTCAGGCCCGTCATCTGTCACCGGCCTGTGGCCTGCCGGGTGCTGCAATCGACATCGGCGTGTCCGGCGGCGACTGGCCCTAGACCAGTCCCTAGACCCCTCCCGGCAGCCACCGATGCACCCTCGCAAACGGGTTACTGGGCTCAAACTGCTCCCAGGTGGTAGTGCTTGAAGACCTGCGCGTGATGCCAGGAGACGTGGACGACGTCCACCGGTGAATGGCGGGGCCGGGGGGCCAGCAAGGGCTTCCCGGCGAGGGCGTCCACGGCCTGCCCCGCCGGGCTCTTAGCGACATACAGCTCAGACACCA
Source organism: Actinomycetota bacterium (assembly GCA_003541285.1). Taxonomy (GTDB): domain Bacteria; phylum Actinomycetota; class Actinomycetes; order Streptosporangiales; family Streptosporangiaceae; genus UBA9676. Next base: position 12,894 of record DPMS01000493.1, on the reverse strand, counting down.
GGATCAGCCGGTCCTCAGTGATGCCGAGTACGCCAAGATCGAACAGCGCGTGGTGGAGTGCGCACAACGCGAGCGCGTTCGTGACCTCGTCGGGCCCATCCTGGCTGTGCCAGCGCACGTGCGCTGCCTCAATCGCGACCGGGTGACGGCCCAGCGCCCCATCGAAGCCACACATCGCGCACCGGTAGGCGTACGCACGGAGAACCTCTTCGGCGAAACCACGCCGCCGGAGCTTCGACCGGTCCAGTCCGCCCTTCCATACGCTCCCGGCCAGATCCAAGTCCGCCATATCCAGGCCGACCTCCGCGCAGATCAGCTCAGCCAGAATCGGCGTGAAATGCTGCTCCAGCAGCAGCCGCGCAGCCGCGGCCATCACGCCTGGGTCCGCCAGCAGATGCTCCACCGGCGCCCGCAACCGCCCAACCGCCCCCCGCCCAAGCAGTTGAGGCCGGCGCTCAGGCACGTCAGATCCGATCGGTATTCCGTCCGCGTCACGCAGATCCCACAACTCGCGCTCCAGATGGACAAACGGCATCGCCGCCCGTTGACGGGATGCCACCACGCTGGCCACCGGCGGGCCGAAATCGTTGATCAGCTGGCTCACCGGCGCCTCGGCCTGCTGATAGCTGGCCGCGCTGCTCCCGGTCGCCGCGAACTGCCCGAACAGCCACAACAGCAGAAGTGGTTTGTGCGGCGCCCTCTTCCCGGCCACGCGCGCCTGCCTGAGCCCGGCGAGCAGCGTGAACAACTCATCGCGGGTCACGGTTCACCTCCCCACAGGACCTACATACACCCGATCTGCGGCTGTCAGGGACATTCGAAAGGGCCAAGCTCCCCCCGCCGTCAAACCCCGCGCCAGCTTTGCCGAACCCGGCCGCCCTTACCGCCGTGGACATGATGGGGTGATAGTGGTCGGCGCCCGGCCGCGGCGCACGACCGCGGCACCTTGCTGGTGCATGACCGTCGTGAGGGGCTCTGGATGTGTAACCAGAACGAGTGGATCGTGCGCGAGGCCTTCCTGGCCTACGACCGGGGCGATATCGCGCAGATGATGGACTTCGTGGACCCGGACCTGGAATGGACCTACCTCGATCCGGGCTTGACGGATCCACGGCCGCAGACCCGCCGTGGCCGCGGCGAGCTGGAGAAGGCGCTGCGCCGCCAGGCCGGGATGGGGCTGCGGGCCGAACTGGAGGAGGTCATCGCCCTCGGCGAGAAGGTGATGGTGGTGATGCGAACGCCGGGGGTCGGCAAGTACCTGCACCGGCAGGCCGACGACCGCACATACGACGTTGTGACGGTCCGGGACGGGCTGATCGTTGCGCTGTCCGCCTGCTGCGACCGTAGCGCGGCGCGATCGCTCGCCGGGATCGGCTAGCTCCGCTGGGCGGCGCTGATGGCGGCGAGCGCGCGGATGATCACGGCGCAGATGTGGGCCGGGGTAGCGCCGGGGGTGTTCCAGAACCGCAGTTCGGTGTAGCCGTCCTCGTCGATGACCGCCTCCATCTCCCGTCCGGCGGGCGTGTGCGTGATGGCGGTGAAATCGGCGCTGGCGCGGGTCTGGCGCAGGTGGGTGTCCAGGCTGGCGGCGGCCAGCCCGTCCGCGATGGCGCGCATCCGGGCAGCGGTCTGCTCTGCGGTGGGCGCCGCATCAGGCATAGCTGATTCCCCTATATCTCGAACCACGTCACGCGGGCGCCGGCGCCGTCACAGCTGGTCCCCCAGGTGGCGGCCAGGGCGGCGACGATCAGCAGGCCGCGCCCCCGCTGCCCGTCGCTGGCGGGCCGGGGCTCCCACCGGCCGCCCTCGTCTTCGACCTCGACCCGCAGCCGGCCATGCTGGAAACCCGCCCGGATACTGAACGTTCCGCCCGGCCTGGCCGAGTTGCTGTGCTGGAGCGCGTTGGTGGCGATCTCGGACAGGCACAGCACAGCGTCACCCGTAAACGCGCAACCATCGAGAATCGTGGCCAGAAAACGGCGGGCAGCTGGCACCTGGTCAGCGGTAGCGGGAAAGACCTGACACGACACGCCCGACGACGTGGACGGTGCGTGCTGCATGTAGTTTCCTGCTTTCCCGGCGGAATGTGGCGATGTAGTGGCCATCCTGCCGGGACCTATTTAGGATCGCTAGGGCAGGCATGCTGCCGTCAGAATGTGTCCGAACGCCGGTAGGGACGTCGGGATCGTCGGAAAGCGTGGCCACAATGCCGTTGATTCGCGAGCTTGATCCAGGTGCCGGGCCGCTGAACTTCTTCGGGGCCGAGCTTCGGCGGGCGCGGACCCTGGCGGGCCTGAGCCAGGACCAGGTGGGCCAGCGGCTGGGGTACTCGGGGGCGCTGATCGGCAAGGTGGAGACCGGGGAACGCGCCCCGTCTGAGCACTTCGCGCAGACCTGTGACGAGGTGTTCCCCGAGGCTGGCGGGCTGTTCGTGCGCCTCTACGAACTCGCCAGGCGGTGGGGCGGCGGCTCTCCCGCGTGGTTCGCGGAATGGGTGGAAACCGAGCGGCGGGCGGCGTCGGTGTGCTGGTGGGAACCGCTGCTGATACCGGGCTTGGTGCAGACGGCCGATTATGCGCGGGCACTCTTCGAGGCCTGGCGTTCGGCGGAGAACGACGACGAAATCGACGACCTTGTCGGTGCCCGGATGGCGCGGCAGTCGATCTTTGATCGCCCTCAGCCGCCGTCGCTGTGGGTCATCATTGACGAGGCGGTGCTGCACCGGCCGATCGGGAACGAAAAGGTCATGTATGACCAGCTTTCGCACCTGGCCCGGCGGGCGGATCGGCCCAAGACCACGATTCAGGTGATCCCCGCCGAGACGGGGGCGCACATGGGCCTGCTGGGGGCCTTCGCCATCGCACGCCATGACAGCGGCGCGCCGGGTACCGTGTACATGGAGTCGCCGGACCAGGGGCAGACAACCGAGCTGCCGTCCGTGGTCGCGAAGCTAAGCGACACCTTCGACAGGCTGAGGGCTGAAGCACTCCCCCGCGGAACCTCGCGGGACTTGATCAGGAGAGTGGCTGAGGAGCGATGGAACGCGACGTAGAGCGTCCTCAGTGGCGTAAGAGCAGCTACAGCGGCGGCAACGGCGGCGGCTGTGTGGAAGTAGCCCGGAACCTGCCCGGGATCGTCGCGGTGCGCGACTCAAAGGACCCGGACGGGCCGAGGCTGGCGTTCGCGCCGGATGAGTGGGCGGCGTTCCTGAGCCGGATCAAGGCCGGGGAGCTTAACCTCGCCTGACCCGCTGAGACGCGGGCTTGCCGCCACACCCGCGGGAGCGACCCCGGATCCCGCGGCACCCACCGGCGGAGCGGCCGGCCTTGTCTGGGGCAGTTCGACCCGACTTTTATCAAACTAGTGCGCACCGCTAGCGAGGCGGCCATACCGAGGACGGCGCTAACGAGCAGAAGGCGGTGGCGTCGCGTCGCCGGCTATTCGCGATGGAGCGGGATCGCCAGGGATGGCACGACGAAGGACGCGAGAAAGATCGGCAGAAACCTCTTTTCGCCGCATCGGAAGGCGACGACTTGGCCCTCGGCCGCGTCGAAGGCCGCAGTTCGGCTCGAGTATCGGCCATAGCGGATTTGCAGGGTGTGATGTCCGGGTTCGACTCGCGTCTCGATGATCTCATGGGCGTCGATCGACGCGACGCCCGTGCCGTCGACTAGGACGTCGAACTTGCCACGACGGATCTGCACGCCGATGAGGTGTCGGGTCAGCTTGACTGTTGCCGGCATCTTGGGGCTCCCTTCGCTGGGTTTCGTCCGCTCCTGCAAGGTGGAGGCTCAGCTCCGTGTGCCGGTGATGAGCCGTTCCCGGTCGAACATCGCGGCCACCGCCCGCCATCCGAGGGCATCGACGATCAGCAGCGCGGCGGCGAGCCCGAGCGCCAGTGTGAGGGTCGGCACGATCACGTTGAAGGACATCAGCGCGACGATGCCGAGTGGGGGAAGGCTGGCGAGGACGCCGAGCTGCTGGGCGGCTCGCACGTCGGCCGACCGCGCGGAGATGGCGATGCCGGCCCAGATCGACCAGCCAGCGAGCAACGGCGTGAAGAGAAGCTGGACGAGCAGGTGGGAGCCCTCGAACACGGCCGAGGCGGCGCCGGGCTGGGCGAAGATCGCCGCGATGGCGAGGAAGATGCCGAAGACCAGATAGGCGATGCCGAGGGTGGGGACGAGCACCGCGAGGGCCTTGCCGACGAGGAACTCCTCGCGGCGGATGGGGGTGATGAGAACCGGCTCGAGGGTGCCTTGCTCGCGTTCGCCGACGACGGCGTACGCGGCGAGGACTGATGGCACCATCGCCGGGATCATGAGCATGTACAGCAGCGAAAGCCCGATATGCGCGTCGAGCTTGGCGCTGCTGGCCGAGGCGTTGATAAGCAACAGCTGAATCGTCGGCAGGATCACGAAGAGGAGCGGCAGGAACGCCATGGTGAGGATTACGAACCGGTTGCGCCGGTAGTCCCGCAGCTCCTTGCGGAGGATCGCGCCGACCCTGGTCCAGCTGAAGCTCATCGGCTCTTGGCCTCCACGTCCTCGTCGACGAGCTTGAGGTAGACGTCCTCGAGCGAGTGGCGGGACTCGGCGATCGAGAGAATGTCCGCCCCCGCATTCACCAGTGCACGGGCAACGGCAGGGGCAGCGGCGTCGGGGTCTGATACGGCGAGCGTGTAGCCGGATAGTGTCGGCTCCCATCCTTCGACCCCGGGCAAAGCGCCGAAGATGCTCTGCGGGTCGTCGAGCGGCGCGCGGACCCGCACGTCCACGGAGCGCCTGAACAGCTGCTGACGTAGCTCGTCGGGCCGGCCGATCAGCCGCAAGGTCGTGCTCAGGATGGCCACCCGGTGGCACAGCCGTTCGGCCTCCTCCAGCCGGTGCGTGGTGAGGAAGATCGTCACCCCGCGCTCACGCAAAGAGGCGATCAGTTCGTGGACCTCGCGGGTCGCCACGGGATCAAGGCCGGAGGTCGGCTCGTCGAGAAACAGCACGGCCGGGTCGTTGAGCAGCGCCCGCGCGAGCGCGACCCGCTGACGCAGCCCCTTTGACAGCGCCCCGCACTGGTCGCTTGCACGGTCGGCGAGGTTGACTGCCCGCAGCGCCCGTTCGATGCGCCCGCGAACGTCGTCGAGCTCGTAGAGCCCGGCGAAGCACTGCAGGTTCTCCATCACGGTGAGGCGCAGATACAGACCCGGGGACTCGGGCATGATCGAGATCCGCGCCCGGATCTCAGGACCGTTCTTTGCGCTCAGCGGAGTCCCGTCGATGATCGCCGACCCCGAGCTGGGCGCGATCAGCGTGCCCAGGGTCCGCACGGTCGTGGTCTTACCGGCCCCGTTCGGGCCGAGGAAGCCGAATACCTCGCCGTAGCTGACTTCGAAGGACACGTCGTCGAAGGCGACGCGGTCGCCGAAGCGCTTGGTCAGGTGCTCGACCACCAGAGCGGACTCGCCCTTCGAGCCATCGAGGCCCGGGGTATCGCTGATCGGTTCAGCGCCACTGGCCACCTGCGTTGCCGGCTCCGGGGTCACGGGCATCTTGCGGGGCTGCCGGGAACGCGCCGGCGCTCCGCGACGGGCGGACACCTCGTCATGTCCCGGTCGGCTGGGTGCCCGCTGGGGCATCGCCGCGTCGTCGCCCACCGGCCTCCGCCTCCGATCGCGGGCCTACGGCGCCAGTTCTGTGGCGCACACAGCTGAACGGTAGCAGGCCGGCTGGTCAGCCTGCTAGTTTTCTGGTCATGCAGCCAGGAGCGGCCGCGGACGAGCCGGAGCGGACCTTCATCGAGACCGCCCGGCGGGCGCAGATCGTGGCGGCGGCGATCGACACCATCGCCGAGGCCGGCTTTGCGGGAGCGTCCTTCGCCCGCATCGCTGAGAGACTGGGGATCAGCCGGGGCCTGATCAGCTACCATTTCAGCGGCAAGGGCGACCTCATCAAGCAGGTCGTCCACCAGGCGGCCGAACAGGCCAAGGCCTACATACGTCCGCGGATCCTCGCCGAGTCAACCGGCCCGGGAATGCTGCGGGCCTACATCGAATCGAACCTCGCATTCATGGGGGAGCATCGCAACAACGTGATCGCCATGGTCGAGATCGCACGCAGCGCGGAGGGGCGACGCATCTTCTACGGCGACACCGACGTGGTCGACGCGGTCCGCGCCCTCGAGCACCTGTTGTCTGGTTTCCAGACAGCCGGCCAATTCCGCCCCGACTTCAATCCCCACGTCATGGCAATCGCGATCCGCGCCGCAATCGAGGCCGCGTCGCCCCGGCTGGCCCTCGACCCGGAGTTCGACATCAGCAACTACGCACGCGAGATCGCCACCGCGTTCCACCTGGCGACCCGCGTCAGCGACACGCCGTGACCGCCCACCGGCGCCAGTGCGCCGACGTCCGCGCCTACCCTGCGGCTGATGCGGGTTCAGCAGATGGCTCGCCTACTGACGCATTCGGACCTGTCCATCCCGGCTGGTGCACAGATCCAGCCCCTTCCCAGGCCAAATCCGCAGGCCAGGAAGCTACGGTTCGCGAAACCCCGCGACGCTGATAAAAGTCAGGTCCACCGCGGCTGACACCGGATTCGACTGCGTGAACTTCGCGCACCTGTGCCGGTGGGGCGACTACGCGGGAGCGGCCCCGGACCCCGCGGCACCCACGGCGGAGCGGCCGGCCTTGTCTGGGGCAGTTCGACGCTCGCCGCGCCGGGTGGCAGCCAGTCCAGTGCCGGCTGGACGGACCCGCATCTTCACGGTCAGGCCGGCTTGGTCTCACACCAGCCGCCCTGACGCGCCCAGGCCAGAAGACCCCGGCGTAGCTGGTCTTCCGGCAGAAGGTTCCCCGTGGGCGCCGTCAGCCAGCCGGGCTGGTGATCCGGCTACCTCAGCAGCCGCAGCCGTTGGCTGGCCGCGTGGATGGTGATCTGCTGGCCCCAGCTGAGGGCAAGAGCGTCGGTTTCGATGCCATCGCCGAAAGCGACGAGGCCTTCGGATTCGCTGATGACGGTCAATTCCTCCGAGCTGGTGAGGAGTCCCTGGGTGAGGGCGGTCGCGGTGGCGGGGGACGGCCAGGCTTCGCGGACAAACCAGCACAGGCCGGGTTCGGCTGGAGCGGGCAGCGGCAGCTGGCTACCACGTTCCAGCCAGGCCGATCGGCACCAGCCGGTGGCGCCGGTCCCGGTTCCGACGAGGATTCCGGAGGATCCTTGCCGTTCGTGTCTGCCGCCCGGCAGGCGGAGGGTGTAGCGGGCGGTTTGGTGGCTGGGCTGGCCGAGGTAGATCTCGTTGAGCGCGAGCAGGCTTTGGGCGTCGTCGGTGACGGCCTCCACCATGGTCCGTTCCTCGATGTGGCGTTCTGCCAACACGCTGCCGGCGGTGGCCAGGAGCGGGCCGGCCGCGGCCGGCGGATGAGGGACCAGAACGCCGGGGTTGCGCGCCGGGTCGGGGTTGATGCCGATGACAGGTTGCTGGTCGAGGTACTTGGCCACGTTGGCGACCAGCCCATCCTGGCCGGCAACGATGATGATGTCGTCAGGGGCGAACAGGAACCGGGAGAGGTCGGCGCGTTCCACCGTGCCGCGCCGCCAGTCCAGCGGTACCGCGGCGCTGACGGCCGCCAGCGCCTGCTGCTGTAGCACGTGACGGCCCTCGACGTCGGCGAGATGGCGACCGCGAGCAGACAGGTAGAACGCTGCCTGCCCGCGAGTGCCGTGCCGGGCGAGCAGCTCATCCAGTTCTGTGTGCCGGTACACCAGGACCGCGCGGGGCGCCAGGCTCACGGTCGCTGCCCAGGCTGGTCACCCGCGGCGGCTGGGAAGGAGACACCACCGCCCGCGTTGCCCAGGCCGAGCCGGGTGAGCAGCGGGGCCAGCAGGTCCGGCGTGAGCACGAGGCTGCCGATCTGCGGGAGATTGCCCGCCAGTTCCTTGAGCGCGAGCCCGAGCAGGACGGCCTCGGGCAGGTCACGGTAGGCGCTGAGGCGCGCGGTCTCCGCGGCACCGGTGGCCTCGCCGACCGCCCTGGTGGTGTAGGCGCGGGCGTCGCCGAGCCGCTGTTCGCGGGCTGCTTGTGCCTCCGTCTCGGTCTGGCTCGCGGCGGCGGCCTCCTGCACCTGGCGCCGGGCGTTGGCGCCCCGCTGGATGACAAGCTGTTCCTCCAGCCGGGCGAGCTCGATCTGGCTGTGCATCTCGTTCTCGCCGATCACCCGCTCCCGTTCCACCGCCAGCGCCCGGCGCTCATAGGTAGCGCGGTCGGCTTCTTGCTGGACCAGTTCACGGGCCGGGGTCCGCAGCGCCTTCTCCATCTCCGGCTCCGGGCGGATCGCGACCACCCGGACCGCGATGACCTCGATCCCGGTGTCGGCAAGCCGCCGGTCAGCGGCCAGCCCGGCGGCGGCCTGCTCGCGAACCGCGATCGCCCCGGAGCTGAGCGCGTCGGCCAGCGAGGTGCCCGCCAGCAGCGCCAGCGAATGCTGCTGAGCCGTTTCGGTCAGCAGCCCGCCGATCTGCTCCAGTGGCGTCGCGGACCACTGCCCGGTGCCGGGGCTGATGGAGAAGTCCACCCGGCTGGCGGCCAGTGCGGGATCGGCAAACCGGTAGGTCACCGATGCCTGCACCGTGACGTCCTGGAAATCGCTGGTCCGCGCGTGAAACAGCAGCGGCAACTCCCGGTCGTTGACCGGCACCTCCGACAGCACCGCTGCCAGCGGGCGGAACCAGAAGGACAGCCCCGTGCCCTGGCGCACCACCTTGCCGCGGCGCAAGTACTGGACGTGAGCGGTAGGTGTGCCACGCAGGTGGCGCAGGAACCCGGCCCGAACGATATCGGCCATGACAGACCTCCCTTGTCGTCGAACTGACGATAAGGGGTAGGCAGGATTTTCGTCAAGTAGACGATAATTGCCGTAGGATGCCGGCGTGACCGGCTATGACCCACGCAGCTATCCGCCCGTCGCCGTCACCGTGGACCTGGTGCTGCTCACCATCCACGGCAAGCAACTGTCTGTGCTCCTGGTCCGCCGCGCTACCGCCCCGTTCGAGGGCCGGTGGGCGCTGCCGGGCGGCTTCGTCCGGCCGGATGAGAACCTGCCGCAGGCCGCACGCCGCGAACTCGCGGAAGAAACTGGCCTCAGCGATCCCGGCGGGCACCTGGAGCAGCTGGCCAGCTACGGTGAACCGGACCGGGACCCGCGGATGCGCGTCGTCACAGTCGCCTATCTGGCCCTGGTGCCCAGCCCGCCCGCACCGGTCGCCGGCTCGGACGCCGCCGCCGCACGCTGGGCCCCGGCCGAGGACACACTCGCCCACCCGGAGGAACTGGCTTTCGACCACGGCGGCATCCTGCGCGACGGCGTCGAGCGGGCCCGCGCCAAGCTCGAATACACGCCGCTGGCGGCCGCGTTCTGCCCGGCCGAGTTCACCATCGCCGAATTGCGGCGGGTGTACGAGACCGTCTGGGGCGTTCCCCTCGACCCCCGCAACTTCCACCGCAAAGCCACCAGCACCCCCGGCTTCGTGACGCCCACCGGCGCCACCACCACCGGCGAGCGCGGAAGGCCCGCGCAACTGTACAAGCGGGGCGCAGCAACCGCGCTCAACCCCGCCCTCATGCGAACCCGGTCACCACGCCGGTGAATCACCAGAGACAGCTCAGCTTGTTATGCCTGCCTCAAGCCGGCTGCGCTCGGCCTCGCTGAACGGGATCGGCTTGCGGAGCTCGGCGTCCCAGCGCACCGTGACGACCCGCGCCTCGGCCGCAACCTCCCCTGACGGCGTGGCGATCGTTTCGTGGGTAGTCAGGCTCGTCGTGCTAAGCCGTTCCACCTCCACCCGCACCCGCACCCGCCGGTCGGAAAGCCGGACCTCCGCCCGCAGGTCCACTTCGAGCCGGACGACAACGTAGCTGGGATCGCTGCCGAGGGCCTGCGTGAAGAAGGCGTCCCGGCCCTCTTCGAGGTAGGTCAGGAACACGGCGTGGTTGACGTGCCCCAAAGCGTCCCCGTCGCGCCACCGGACATCGACCGAACGCTCGAACGCCTCACCCATGTGCTGACCCTCCCCTGCCGAATCGCGGCGCCCACCACAGTGACATACAGACCGGCCACCGCAAAGCGGGCCGCCCTGGTACCCTGGGCGGCCCGCTCCGCGAACGGGGACCAGCTACTCGCTGACAGCTGCCTCCGAGAGTTCCGCCAGCCCGGATACCCGGGACGTCTCCCGCGCCGGGACGGGTTCGGACACCGCGCCGGTGAGGTCGCTGCGCCGGATCCGGATCGTGGCGGCCACGACCACGAAGGCCAGCACGGCGATCCCGGCGGCCACCAGGAACCCGCGGGAGATCCCTACCGCCAGCGCCTGGTGCAGCATGGCGGCAGGCAGCGAGCCACCCGCCTTGCCGGCTGGCAGCTGGTGACCCGCGGCTGGCAGCTGGTGACCTGCCCGGGCGGCGGCCGCCGCGGCCACCGCGGCCTGGTGCTTGATGCTGTTCGCCGCGGCCGTCCAGGTGACCGTGCCGAGCGCGGCCAGCCCGATAGCGCCACCGACCTGCTGGCCGGTGTTTAGCAGGCTGGAGGCCACACCGGAGTCCTCACCGCGGACGCGGTTCAGGGCCACCAGCGACAGCGGCACGAACAGCATGCCCAGGCCGGCCGAGGTGACCAGCATGGGACCCAGCAGCCCGCCCAGGTAACTGCTGTGCTCGGTCAGGTGCGAGAACCAGTACATCCCGCCGGCGGCGACCGCCGTGCCGGTCAGCATGAGCGGCCGGGCACCGGTCCGGCTGATCAGCTGCGAGACGATCCCCGACATCACCACGATCATCGCGGCGAACGGGAGGAAGGCCAGCCCCGACCTCAGCGCGCTGTAGCCGAGCACCTCCTGGACGAAGATCGTCAGGAAGAAGAAGATGCCGAACATGGCGGTGGCCAGGCACAGCATGATCAGGTACGCGCCGGAACGGCTGCGGTTGGCCAGCAGCCGCAGCGGCAGCAGCGCATGACGGCTGCGCCATTCGATCACCACGAAACTCACCAGCAGCACGGCCGCTGCCACCAGCGAGACGATCACCTTGGTGTCACCCCAGTGGGAGACGCCGGCGGCGTCGGTGCTCGCGTTGGACAGGCCGTAGACCAGCAGTGCGACACCGCCGGTTCCCGCGATGGCCCCGGGCAGGTCAAACCGGCCGCGCTGGCGCGCGGATTCGGCCAGAACGTATGGCGCCACCGTAGCCACCAGGATCCCGATGGGCACGTTGACGAATAGCACCCAGCGCCAGGACAGGTAGGTGGTGAGCAGCCCGCCCGCGACCAGGCCGACGGCGGCGCCGCCGCCGCTCATCGCCGCGTACACTCCCATGGCCCGGTTCCGTGGTGGGCCCTCCGGGAACGTGGTGGTGATCAGGGCGAGCGCGGTGGGCGCGATCATCGCGCCGCCGACCCCCTGGAGTGCTCTGGCGGCGAGCAGCCAGGTAGCTGAGGTGGCGAACCCACCCAGCAGGGATGCGCCCGAGAACAGCAGCAGCCCGGCGATGAAGATCCGCCTGCGGCCGAGCAGGTCGCCCGAGCGCCCGCCGAGCAGCAGCAGCCCGCCGAAGGTGACCGCGTAGGCGGTCACGACCCATTCCAGGCCGTTGCCTGAGAACCCGAGTGCCCGCTGAATATGTGGCAGGGCCACGTTCACGATGGCCGCGTCGAGCACGACCATGAGCTGGGCGGTGGCGATGACGAATAGCGCCAGGCCAAGGCGGCGGTGGCCGCCACCGGCAGTGGCGGCTGGTGTCCGCGCCCGCCCGGTTACCGATTGCGCCGTAGACAAAGTAGTCTCCTAACCCCTTTCGGGGCACACGGATCCTGCGCCGCGGCCTGAAAGGGTCCCGCTGCGTCGGATGAGTGGATTGATCAGGTACGACTGCCCGTGATCCGCCGAACGGCTCTGGCGGCGGACCGCGCTGTGGCCTTGCTGGTAAACCCGGGCCCTGGGCTCCGGCCGGCCAGGTTTCGCTTCGCGGGTCAGATCACGGCCGGCGAAGCGGCGTTTTCCGTGTCGCTCACCTCCCCCGCCCGCTTGCCCCTGGACGGGGCGGTGGGGGTGGCAGCCGCGGCAGCGGTGGGTGCGGCAACCGCGGCAGCGGTGGGAGTGGCCGCGGCGTTGGTCATCTTGCGGATCAGTTCGAGCAGATCCGCCCTCTCGTTCCGGTCGAGGGCATGCGACCACGGCATCTGCGCGACCAGTGCCCCCTCCAGCCGCCTCTTCAGCTGCCGGCCGTCAGCGGTGAGCACCAGGTTCTTGAGCCGGCGGTCGGTGGGATGCGGCTCCCGCCTGGCCAGCCCGCGCTCCTCCAGCGTGTCCGCGATCATGGTGACGAACGATCGGTCGCAGTGCATCTGCTCGCCGAGTTCCTTCATGGTCACCGAGTCACCGAGCCGGTGCAGTGCCTTGAGGCAGAACATCGGCACACCGAACTGCTCCGCGAGCTTCTCCCCGCGCTGCAGTAGCTGGCCCAGGAACTCAGCCATGGCGTCAAAGATCTCCTGGTCCAGCTGGTCGCCGTCTGGGCACCAGACCATCGCTGCCTCCCTCCAGCCTGTCGCTCTGCTCGCAGTGGGCTCAACGCCGACCGGGCACCTTCACTCGCTCAACAGTTGAGTTCCTCAAACATATTCCACGAGGCGGTCATCAATCAAAGTGTTTGCCGCCCGCGGACACCTCCTACTCCATCACAGGGGTCTGACACCACGGTGACCCGTCCGCCCGGCCTGGCAGGCGGGTGCTTACTATCAGCTAATGAGGGGTCCACGCTTCGTAATCACAGGGATCGCGCTGGCTGCCGCGCTGGCAGCGGGCCTGCTGGCAGCCGCCACGCCAGGCAGCACCGCCACCCGCGGGGCCGCCA
>DPMS01000248.1 GCA_003541285.1 Actinomycetota bacterium | reverse complement strand
GCGTGGCGGGAAGTCCTCACCGAGCACCCTGCCCCCCGCACCAGCCTCAACCACCCCGTCGGCGCCAGCCGCCGGCTGGCCCTCATCCGCGGCCGCCTGGACCCTGTCAAGCACATCGCCCACGCCCACCACGCCACGGTCAACGACGCGGTGCTGGCCGCGGTGGCCGGCGGCCTGCGCCAGCTGCTGGCAAGCCGCGGTGAGGACATCCAGCATCTGATGCAGCGCGCGATGGTCACCATCTCCCTGCACCAAGAGCAGCCAGGGCACGCGGAAGGCAACAAGCCCGGGTGGATGATGGTGCCGCTGCCGCTCGGCGAGCCCGACCCGGCGCGTCGGCTTCAGCTGATCGCCGCCGGGACAGCCGCGCGCAAGCACAAGACCCGCCCGCAGGCGGGCAGCGGGATCTTCCGGTTCGCCGCTGGGCAGCGAGCCTGGTACCGGCATTTCCCGCGGCAGCGGTCGGTGAACCTGGTCGTGACCAACGCCCCCGGTCCGCCGGTGCCGCTGTATCTTGCCGGCGCGCAGTTGCTGGAGCTGTTCCCCATGATGCCGGTCATGGGCAACCTGACACTCGTCGTCGCCGTCCTGTCCTACGCCGGACAACTCAACCTCACCGCGGTCGCCGACCACGATCACTGCCCGGACCTGGAGATATTCACCAACGGCGTGCGCAGCGCCCTCGACGACCTAGCACGGTCGGCGCCTGTACCTGCCCCTGGTTAAGTACGGGCGTTTCACCGCCCGCGGGGGCTTGCCGGCCATCGCCCCTTCGGAAGGAGGCCATCGATGCCCCTGTTCAATGAGCTGGGCCGTGCCCTGCTGGATGCCGGGTCGATGACGTGGCAGATCACCTGGTCCTTGATCTTGGGCTTCACCTTGTCGGCGGTGATCCAGGCGGTGATCCGCCGCGAAGCGATCGCCCGGCACCTGGGCAACAACAACACTCGGACGCTGGCGCTGGCTACCGGCCTGGGTGCCGCGTCATCCTCGTGCTCCTACGCCGCCGTGGCATTGGCCCGCGCTCTGGTCCGCCGGGGCGCCAGCTTCACCGCCGCGATGGCTTTCGAGATCGCCAGCACCAACCTGGTCATCGAACTGGGCATCATCCTGGCGCTGCTGATCTCCTGGCAGTTCACCTTGGCCGAGTTCACCGGCGGGCCGATCATGATCGTGCTGATGGCAGTGGCGTTCCGGCTGTTTGTCCGCAAACGGACCATCACAGCGGCCCGCGAGCAGGCGGACAAGGGACCTCGCCGGATCCATGGAAGGCCATGCCGCCATGGACATGAGCATCAGCTCCGGCGGCGGCTTCTGGCAGCGACTGATCAGCCGCGACGGCTACACCTCGGTCAGCAACATCTTCGTGATGGAATGGGCCGCCGTCCTCCGCGACATCGTGATCGGCTTGCTGATCGCCGGGGCTGTCGCCGCCTGGGTCCCAGACACCTTCTGGCGGCAGCTGTTCCTGACCGGCCATCCCCTGGCGGCCCAGCTGTGGGGCCCGCTCATCGGCCCGGTCATCTCGCTGCTCAGCTTCGTCTGCTCCATCGGCAACGCGCCGCTGGCCGCGGTGCTGTGGAACGGCGGGATCAGCTTCGGCGGCGTTGTCGCCTTCATCTTCGCCGACCTGATCATCATCCCCATCCTGGTCATCTACCGGAAGTACTACGGCACCAAGATGATGCTGGCCCTGCTCGGCATCTTCTACGCCACCATGGTCGCCGGCGGTTACATCATCGAGTTCACCTTCGGCGGTCTCGGCCTCGTCCCCGCAGACCGGACGGCCAAAGTCACCGACACCGGCATCACCTGGAACTACACCACCATCCTCAACATCATCTTCCTGCTGCTGGCCGCAGCACTCGTCATACGGTTCTTCCGCTCCGGCAGCGCCCCCATGCTCAAGATGATGGGCGGCAGCCCCGATGGGCAGCAATACACGCGCAACCACTCTGAGGTGCCACCGCACCGCGACGCCCAGCCCGCACAGCAGAGCCTCCAGGCACAGATAAGTGACCATCAAAACAAGATCGCCTGCCATCAATGGGGCATGGCCCCGGCACCAACGGTGCGTTCGAGACCAAGGAGGGGCTGGCGATGGGGTTCATCAAGGCCCCGGGGAGCGACTTCTACTACGAGGAGCAGGGCGAGGGTCCGCCGATCCTCTTGATCCCTCCGGCCGGAGCCACCGCCTCGACGTGGGGCCCCCTGGTCGGTGATCTGGCTGGAGCCGGCCGGGTCATCGCCTACGACCGGCGTGGTTATACCCGGTCGGGGGGCGAGGTTGTCCGGTCGGCTGCCGAGCATACGGGCGATGCCACGGCGGTCCTGGACACATTGGAGGCCAGGCCGGCGGTGGTGGCCGGGACGAGCGCCGGGGCGACCGTCGCGCTGGACCTGGCGGTCCGCCAGCCGGATCTGGTCCGCGCGGTCGTCGTCCACGAGGCAGCCTGGCGGGCGCTGCGGCACCCGGACGCGTCGGGCCTGGGCGCGCTGGCGAGGATGCAATGGCTGGCATGGCGGGGCCGCTACGGCGAGGCAGCCGAAACGCTTCTGCGCTGGGTCTACGCCTATCGCGACGGTGGCAGCGCGTGGGACGCCTTCCCCGGACAGTGGCGGCAAACTGCCAGGGAAAACGGCAGATCGGTCGTCGCTGATCTGAAAAGCAGCATGGGCGGCTACCCCCGCGGCCAGGACCTGGCGACGATCACCGCACCGGTCGTGTGCACCTATGGGTCGCGCAGCCGCAGCTACATGCGCCCCCTCACGCGCTCGCTGGCCCGGGCCGTCCCGACGGCGAGCGTGAGGGAGATCGACGGCACCGCGCACGCCGTCCCATTCGACGCGCCGGGCAGCTTCGCCCAGGTCATCGTCGAAGCGATGCGCTCCTCGGAGGTGCGTTCGGGTACCTGAGGTTCCCGCCGGGTGAGGGGAGGAGATGCTGGAATGGATACCTTCCGGGAAGCGGCGCACCGGCGCTGGAGCCGGCAGGCCTGGACCCTTGCGGGTGCGGTGCGGGCGGGACGTGCGCGCGCGAAGGCGGATCCGGGGCGTGCCGTTGCGCCGGTCGACGGCGAGGCCCTGCGCGCCCTCGTCGCAACTGTCGCCGCGGACGCGCGGCTGGTCCGGGTGCCGGTGAACCAGCCGCCCTGGACGCCGACGGGCCTGGCCGTGACCACTGGCGAGGACGTGAGCTGGCTGGCGTGGGGATCGCTGTACCTCGTCCGGCCGCTGCCCGTAGCCCTGCGCCCTCGCCTGATACTGCGGGGGCGTGTCGATGTCGGCGTCCCTGTTGAGGGCGCGCGCGACACCGTGACCTTCCGTGCCGACCGCACCGGTGAACTCCGGCTGGGCAGCGTGTACCCGGGCGAGTTGCAGGCGGACGGGACGATCACGACCGACCGCATCCCCTACCGGGCGATGTCAGGGACGCTGTCGGCCGTGGTCGCGCGATGGGCACCGGGTAGCGACCCGCGGCGTGCGCTGGAATCGATCGCCGGCCGCGACCGGTCCGGGCTGTGTGCCGCCGAGGCCGCCCGCCTCACCGACCCGCCAGCGCCGCCGGCCGTGT
>DPMS01000017.1 GCA_003541285.1 Actinomycetota bacterium | reverse complement strand
CAACTGCACGCCGTAATGCTCAAACAACGGCGCCATCGACGAATACTGACCACCGTAGAAGGCCCGCTCATACTCCCCGATCACGATCGCATCCCAGCCCCGGTCGGGATCGGCGAGCGCGGCGACCAGGACTGCGGCCTGCGGGCGGCGCGCCCACGCGAGTGTGTGGCTCTGCCCGATGTCGAAGAAGGAGGCCACGATCCGCCCGTGCCCGGCCACCAGCGCAGCGGCCTGCGCCTGCTGCCGCGCCAGCGATGTCACCGGATCCTGATGATCTTCCGTGGACACCCGGCCGTAGAAGGCGAACCGCAGTTCGCCGCGCTCGTGCCCTGCTGCCCGTCCGCGCCCGGTGCGCTGCGCCCATGCCGCCAGCGCATCCCCGCGCTTACCCGGAGGCTCACGTTCCAGGCAACGCCGGCTGATTCCCTCACCGCTCACAGGCCAACGCTGCTGGTCCAGGCCCGGCACGACCAGGGCCGAATGTCGCGGCAATAGGGTCCGGCCGCACCTGACAGGCACACAACACCGGCGGCTACCGCACCACCGCGACGCACCGGCGATCCGCAGCATCCTGTGGCATGTCGGCAACCATCCCAACCCCCAGCTACCCGCTCGTGCCCAGGCTCACAGGCGATTACATAAAGCCACCGCCCATGACGGTTCACAAGCTGCCATCACCCGCATAATGCCGAATAGGTGTGCGTGATGGACGCCACCAATGAGTGGTTAACCGTGCGCATATTGTCTGTTTCGGTGTATCCGGCGATGGGGGTCTGCTCTATGGGTAATGCGGATCGCCGTACCGGATGCCGGTCACGTCGTACAAGTGGTGCACTGCTTCGTGGGCGAGATTCCGTCCGAATGTCTCCACGGTGAACTGCGCGCCGTCGCTGCGTCGCCCTTTGCGCAGCCACTGGCCGGGCGCGACATCCGCGAACCGGCTGACTGCCGTGGCGGCGGCGTCGGTGAGCTGGGCGGCGACGTCGGCCGGCGCCTGCTGGCTGTACCGGCCCGTGGCCGCGGCTTGGTCTTGATCCCAGTTGGCGAAAAGAGGGTCGTCCTGGGTAAGCATGAGGCCCAGCCGGTAGTCGCACAGGACGAGCAGATCCCGGACGTGGCAGGCGTATTCCACCGGCGACCACGTGCCACGGACCGGGCTTGCGGCAGGATCGGCGGATACGGTCAGCGCCTGCTGCCAACTGGCAGCGTTCGCGCTGATAATCGCGGGAATGTCTTCGCGCGCGAAGGACCTCGTGTCCAGGCCGCACTCAGGACAAGGGCGCTGCAGCACCCACGTCCAGTCCTTCCTCTCCGGGATCATCATCGCGTCAAGCTCGCACTGCCGTCGGCCGGGACGTCGGGTACTCCTGTGGCCCTGCCGGCGGTGCGGTGGATCTGGCCGAGCATGCTGATGGCCGCGCTTACCGTGTCCTGGCCTGCTGGCAGGAGCGGCAGCCGTACCGCCGGGCTAGGGATCTTCCCCTGAGCGTGCAGCGCGGCCTTGATCACGACCGGGTTGGGCTCGGCGAACAATGCCGCCGACAGCGGGGCGAGACGGCGCCCCAGCTCGCGGGCCTGCTCGGCGCGCCCGGAATGCCAGGCGTCGATGAGGGCGGCGAACTCGCCGGTGCACAGGTGGGCGGAGGCGAGAATGCCGCCCGCGGCGCCGAGCGCGAGGAGCGGAGATGCGAACATGTCGTCGCCGGCCAGCACCGCGAAATCGCCGGGCCGTCCGGCCATCAGCATGATGGTGTCGTGGTCGATGGCGCCTGCGGCGTGCTTGACTCCGGCGATCCCCGGCACGCTGGCGAGCTGGAGCAGCGTCTGGGCGCTGAGGAACCTGCCGGTGCGGTAGGGGATGTTGTACACGATCAGCGGGACGGGGCTGTCGGCGGCGAGCCGGGTGAAGTGCGCGACTACCCCCTCTTCTGTGGGCCGGATGTAGTAAGGCACCACGGTGAGGGCGGCTGACACTTCCGGCCAGGCTGCCAGGTCATGCAGGGCCCGGGCCGTGCTGGCCGTGTCGTTCGAGCCCGCGCCGGCGATGAGCGTGGCGCCGCGCTCATGGCAGGCCCGCGCGCAGATGTCCAGGATGGCGTGTCGTTCGGCGGCGGTGAGCGTGGCATGCTCTCCGGTGGTCCCGAAGATGACCAGGCCTGCCGCGCCGGAGTCGATGACCGCGTGCGCCAGT
This sequence comes from Actinomycetota bacterium, assembly GCA_003541285.1. Taxonomy (GTDB): domain Bacteria; phylum Actinomycetota; class Actinomycetes; order Streptosporangiales; family Streptosporangiaceae; genus UBA9676. The sequence goes on along the minus strand of DPMS01000017.1, from coordinate 3,159 downwards.
TTCTCCAGCGCCTCGGGCGCAAGTTCTCCTTCATCGGTGAATGGCGTGATCAGCGGGACATACAGGCCTCGCAGCGAAGGTTCCATGAGTCCGAGCTTGCCGCACCCCTCTATGCAGATCCAGTTAAGGTTTCTTCATCAACTTGTAAGCTACGCTAATGATGGACGTGCGCAGGCTCCGCTTGCTTCTGGAACTGGCCCGCCGCGGAACGATCACCGCGGTCGCCGACGCCATGGCCTTCACGCCGTCCGCGGTTTCGCAGCAGCTAGCCGCGCTGGAGCGCGAGGCCGGCGTGCCGCTGCTCGAGCGCACGGGCCGGAGGGTTGCCCTCACCCCGGCCGGCGCGGTCCTGGCCCGGTACGCCGAATCCGTCATCGCGGTCCTGGAGGAGGCATCCGCCGCGCTCGCCGCCACCCGCGACAGCCTGGCCGGCCCGCTGCGCATCGGCGCGTTCCCGACCGCGGCGCGGACCATCCTGCCTCCTGCCCTGGTCGCGCTCGGCCGCGACCACCCGGCCCTCGAGCTCATGGTCACCGAACTCGACCCGGTCGCCGTGCCCGGCGCCCTGCGCACCGGAGCGCTTGACGTCGCCCTGACCTTCGTCTACGACTATGTGCCGGCCCAGCCAGATCCCGCCCTCGACACTGAACCGCTACTGGAGGAGACCGTCTACCTGGCTACCGCGGATCCCGTGCGAACCAGCATCGGGGGCTGGCGCGATGCCCCGTGGATCACGGGCAGCCCGGGCACCCTGTGCCACACCATGGTCGTCCGCGCCTGCCAAGCCTGCGGCTTCACGCCGCGCATCCGCCACTACGCTGACGACTTCGCCACCGTCCTGGCCCTCGTGGCAGCAGACCAGGGCGTCTCTCTTATCCCGCAGCTCGGCGCGACCGAGGCCCCGGCAGGAGTCACGCTTACTCCCCTGACGTCCCGCCGCCGCACCCGCATCGCCTACAGGAAAGGAACCCGCCACCACCCGGTGGTCTCAGCATTCGCTGACGCGATCCGCGAGTCGGCGGCCCGCTGCGTGCCCATCCGCGCTCCCAGCCCCTGACCGTGATCAAGGGACATTACCGGGCCGGCACCAGCCGCGAGTAGCCCGGACACCGTAGCGCCGGGCGCGGTGCCAGTCATGCGGGCGAACGCGGCGCGTGCCCGCCCAGTGGACTCCCCACGGTTCCCCGGGCATCCACCTCAGCAGTCTTCCATGACTATCGGGCTGATCATGTGAATGTCCGCTCAGAATTCCCCGATATGCGTGCCACACGGACCATGTCTTTACGCCCCCCTCGGCGAGCAGATCGGCGGCTATTTCGCGGGGCACTGGCCGGTGGTGCTAGGGTCACGGGATGCCGCGTACGGACAAGGCATCGCGGGTGATCACTGCGCCGCCCGAGCGTGTCTGGGCCGCTCTTACCGATCCTGAGGCGCTCCTGACATGGCTCCCTCCAGGTGGGATGACCGGCCGGTTCGAGCGATTCGATGCCCGGCCGGGCGGGTCCTACCGGATGGTGCTGACCTATCCCGACGCATCCGGCGCACCGGGCAAGGCGACCGCGGATTCCGACATCGTCGAGGCCCGCTTCGTCGACATCGTCCCCGGCGAGCGGATCGTGCAGGCGGTCGGCTTCGTCTCCGAGAACCCCGCCTACGCCGGCACCATGATCATGACCTGGGAGGTCGCCGCCGCCGATGACGGGACGCGCGTCAGCATCGTCGCCGGGGACGTCCCGGACGGCATCTCCGCGGAGGACCACGCCGCTGGGCTCGACTCATCCCTGGCAAACCTTGCCGCCTACGTGGAGCGGTAGCACTACCCGCGACGGCCCCGGCATTCTCGCGATGGCGTNNCGGTAGTTGCTTACCGGCGAGCCGGCCGCCACAGCACGAGCCTGTCGCCGCTGGCGGCCGGGGTTATCTTCGGAATAGGCGCGCTATACCCCGGCGGAATGATCTATGCCCGCCCGGCGGTCATGCCAGAGGCCGGCCCGCCTGAGACAGTCACCACGGCGTTCCAGCTTGGCGTCATCGCGTTCACGGTACCTGCCTACCTCGGGATCATTATGCTGCCGGGCTGGACGTGGCGGAAGCTGGCGAGCACCTGGCGCCTACCAGCGGGCCGGCACAGCCGGGCTGACCAAACCCGGAGCTAGCAGGCGGAGGCCACCGGGATCCTGGTTACCCTTGAGGCCGCATTCCAGACGCAGATCACCCCGCATATGCGCGGCCCCGGCGCGCCGGAGCAACCCGGCCGAGCCGAGACCTAACGGCGGCTCGGGACAAGCCATCGGCGAGAGACCCTCGCCGATCCCGCATGTTAGCGTCGTGGCATGCCGAAGCTCCCCGACCAGCCTGCGGAGCCCGGGCCGCGCGCGATTCCGGCCAAGCCAGCCGGTCAGGTTCCACTTGCGGTCAGTTACGCGCGGGGCCTGCTGCTGCTCCAGGGAGTCATCTGGGCGGTACTCGCGGCCAACGGCGCAGTCGTCGTGGTGTCGGCCATGACCGGCAGGCACTTCGCTGCATTGGCTCCCGCCTGGGCCGCAGTTCCGCTCGCGGCCGGGGGTTTCGCGGCGATGAAGCTGCGATTCAGGGCGCGGCTTGGCCGCGGCAGCGACCGAGCCAGGAAGGCGGTGATCGGCGCCGAGATGGCGATGGCCGGGCTCGGCGTGCTGCTGACGGCCGGCGCCGTCGATTCCTCGGGGGGACTCCCGGCGGGGTTCTTCGCCCTGGCCGGCTTCGCTGGTGGCGGCCTTTCCCTAACGGCCGCGCTCGGCCTGCTGCGCCGTGGCGCCAGAAACTACTGTTCCCCGCCCAGCGACCGGGGCGACCCGGCGCGGGACCACGGAACCCGGCCGCCAGCCGGGCCGGAAACCGCGGCCTTCCTCAGGCATGCACCCAGATGGGGCCTCGCGGCACGATTAGAGCATCAGCATGCGGCAGGACCGCCGCCTGCCGGGATCGCCTGAAGGGCACACCGATCATCCAGATCGGCACCCATCTGACCAAGATCAGCTCTTCTTACTCGACGTTCATATCGGCGGCACTGCGCGCTCAGCCAAGCAGTGCGGCTCGATCACACTTCGTAGCCGTGGCGGGAACGCTCGGCCAGCGGCCAGGGGACGGCCCGCCCGGCCGGGCCGGCGGGCCGCTCGCTGG
>DPMS01000302.1 GCA_003541285.1 Actinomycetota bacterium | reverse complement strand
GACTACATCTTCATTGACTGCCCGCCCTCGCTCGGCCTGCTGACAGTCAACGCTCTGGTGGCCGCGGCTGAGGTGCTGATCCCCATCCAGTGTGAGTACTACGCTCTGGAGGGCCTGGAACAACTGCTGCGTACCGTGGACCTCGTCAAGAGTCACCTGAATCCGGGACTGGCCGTCTCGACCATCTTGCTGACGATGTATGACGGGCGGACGCGGCTGGCGTCGCAAGTGGCGGATGAAGTCCGGGAGCACTTCGGGGACGTGGTGCTGACGACAGTGATCCCACGCAGCGTGCGGGTTTCTGAGGCGCCAAGTTACGGGCAGTCCGTCATGACCTACGACCCGGGTTCCAGTGGCGCGCAGGCATATATGGAAGCAGCCAGGGAAGTGGCCGATCGGTCTACGCCGGTGGGGCATGCTGGATGAGGGCCGCTACTGGCGTTCCTGAGGGCTTCCAGGTTCCGTATCAGCGGCGGGCGTACCAGGGGACGGCTGGTGCTGGCGGCGCGGCTGTGCGGGGCTGGATTCTGGTAGCCGGCCGCCGGGTGAGAGCCCGGATGGGATGCTCTACTGGAGCCCGGAGTAGCTGGCCGACACCAGCCAGGATCCGGGCCGCCAGGCCAGCGCCGCAGTCGCCGGGTGGAAGTGTTCCCTTCGGCGGGAGCAGGCAGTGCAAGGAGATGTGATGGCGCAGCAGAAGCGGGGTCTGGGCAAGGGACTGGGGGCGCTCATCCCGACGGGGCCTCCGGCGGTGCCCGGTCCTGGCGAGGGCGGGGCGCAGTCCCCCGGCAGGCCAGCCGGCCCCGCGGCTCCTGGCGAGAGCGCGATGGAGGCGACCGGAGGCACCTACTTCGAGGAAGTCGCGATAGGTGCCATCACGCCGAATCCCCGGCAGCCCCGGCAGACCTTCGACGAGGACAGCCTGGAAGAGCTTGCCTCATCGATCCGGGAGGTGGGCCTGCTCCAGCCAGTGGTCGTCCGCTTGGTCATGCCGGGCCGCTACGAGCTCATCATGGGTGAGCGGAGATGGCGGGCGTGCCAGCGGGCCGGCCTGGAGCACATCCCCGCGATCGTGCGGGGCACGTCCGACGACGATCTGCTCCGTGAAGCCTTGATGGAGAACCTGCACCGCGAGCAGCTCAATCCGCTGGAGGAAGCAGCGGCTTATCAGCAACTGCTGGATGACTTCGGTGCCACACACGACGAACTCGCTAAGAAGGTAGGGCGCTCCCGCCCGCATATCTCGAACACCATCCGGCTCCTGAACCTGCCGCCAGCGGTCCAGCGGCGGGTGGCGGCCGGCGTCCTCAGCGCTGGCCACGCCCGCGCACTGCTAGCACTCAGTGATCCCGCCGCGCAGGACCACCTGGCTCACCGCATCGTGGCCGAAGGACTATCGGTACGCGCAGTCGAAGAGATCGTGGCGATGGGCATGGACGAGACGCCCAGGCCACGCCGGTCCACCGGCAAGATGCCTGTTCCGCAATCTCTCAACGATCTGGCCGAGCGGCTGTCTGACGCCTTCGAGACCCGGGTGAAAGTCGAAGTAGGCCAGCGCAAGGGAAAGATCGTGAAGGGGAAGATGGTGGTCGAGTTCGCGTCCCTGGAAGATCTTGAGCGCATCGTTTCTGCCATGTCCCCGGAGTGGGCGCAGGGCCTGAGCGCATAAGCGCCGCTGGGGGCCGGATCAACTCGCACGCCTGGCCCGCGTTGGTGACGTCCGTCCCGTCGCAGGCAGGAACCCTGGCTGCCTGCCAGGCTCGCGCCCACNNGGCGCCGGACGCGCCGCTACTGCGCGCTGGGCGCCGTCTCCCGGACGCTGGCGGCGAAGGCATCCACGTCAGCCCCAGTGGTGTCGAATGCCGTCATCCACCGCACCACATGGGCGGCCTCGTCCCACACGTGGAAGTGCCAAGCTTGTTGCAGGCGCTGGATGTGCGCGGGGTCCAGGGAGGCGAAGACCGCGTTCGACTCGACCGGCTGCCAGAGCGTTACCCCGGGGATGCCACTGATCCGCTCTGCCAGGCGGGCGGCCATCAAGTTGGCGTGGCTGGCATTATCGAGCCAGACCCGATCCTCCAGCAGGCCCAGGAACTGTGCCGCGAGATAGCGCATCTTCGACGCGAGCTGCATCTGCTGCTTGCGCTGATACGGCACGTGGCCCACCAGGTCGTCGGCCATCACCACCACCGCCTCCACGCCCACGGCACCGTTCTTCGTGCCGCCGAAGCTCAGCACATCCACCTGGGCCGCAAGGTCGGCGAGCGAACAGCCCAGATGCGCAGCCGCGTTGGCCAGCCGGGCGCCATCCGCGTAGAGCCGGAGACCCTCAGCCCGGCAGAAATCGCCAAGCGCCCGCAACTCGCCGAGGGAGTAACAGGTGCCGAACTCGGTCACCTGGGAAATGGCCACCACGGCCGGCTGTGCCCGGTGCTCATCGCTGCGGCCACTAAGCCGGGTGGCGATCAGAGCAGGGGTCAGCTTCCCGTCCCGTGTGGGCACGGTCAGCAGCTTGTTTCCGAGGATCCGCTCGGTGGCCCCGCACTCGTCCACGTTCAGATGCGCGCTCTCCGGGCAGATCGCCGCCTCATAGGGGCGGAGGAGGAGGCTGAGCCCGAGCACGTTCGCTGCGGTCCCGTTGAAGACGAAGAAGACGCCCCCCCGGGCCCGGAACAGGCTCTGGAGGTGCGCGGCTGCGCGCTCCGTCCAGGGGTCGTCGCCGTAGGCCACTGCGTCACCGGAGTTCGCACGGGTCATCATGCGCAGTACGGCCTCATGGGCGCCCGCATGGTTGTCGCTGCCGAAGCTCTTGCGTGAAGTCACTGCCCGAGCCTAGAGGTACGGCCCCACGCCCATCACGCCACCTTCCCCGTCCCAGACCGGACGTCCAGTGCGCCGGCCGGCCGCCGCCGGCAGCCCTGTGGCCGGGAGCAGGGAGCTTCAGCTGCCCCGCGATGCGGCGAGGCTCAGCAGGTCACGGCACACCCCGCCGAGCGACAGCCCGGCCGCCTCCATCGCCATGGGCAGGGTGCTCGTCTCGGTCATCCCGGGTGCCACGTTGACTTCGAGGAAGAACACACGGCCATCCTCGATGATCAGGTCAGTGCGGGACAGGTCACGCAATCCCAGCGCACGATGGGCCGCGATGGCCGCGGAAGCCGCCGCCTCCGCCTCGCCGCGGGAAAGCCGGGCCGGGGTGAAGAACTTCGTCTGCCCCGCCGTGTAACGAGCCGCGTAGTCGTAGGCACCCGTCAGCGGGACGATCTCGACCGCCGGGAGCGCCTGTGGTCCCTCACCCAGATCGATGACGCCCACCGCGATCTCGGCGCCCACCACGCAGCGCTCGATCAGCGCCGAATCCCCGTATGCGAAGCAGCTGATCATGGCGCCAGGAAGTTCCCCGGCGGTCAGCACCCGGGTAGCCCCCAGTGCCGAGCCGCCGCGGGCGGGCTTGACGAACAGCGGCAGCCCGAGTGTCGTGACGACCCGCTCCAGCACAGCGGTGGCACCCAGATCGTGGAAGGTCTCCTTGGGCAGGGTGACCGATGATGGCGTCGCGAGGCCAGCGGCCCGCACCACGGCCTTGGCCAGTGGCTTATCGAACGCGAACCGGCAGGCATCAGCCACCGCGCCCACGAAAGGGACGCCAAGCAGCGCCAGGATCTCCTGGATGGACCCGTCCTCCCCATACGCGCCGTGGATGGCGGGGAAGACGGCACTGGGGGGATCGGCGGCGATGCCGGGAATCAGGGCGGCGTCGGCATCCACGACCTCCGCCTCCACTCCTGATTCCCGTAGCGCGTCCCGCAGCCTGCCACCCGAGCGCAGTGAGACCTCACGCTCGGCCGAGAGCCCGCCGGCCAGGATGAGGACGTGGTCCAGGTCGCTCACTGCGGCGTGTCCACACCGGCCGGGCCGGTCAGAACGACCGGGCCCGCCCCGGTCGCCCGCTCGACCATGGGGGCAGGGCCGAATGTGGTGCAGAGCTCGATCTCGGTGTCCACCACCTCGGCAAGACGCCGGACGCCTTCCCTGATCCGGCCCGGTTCGGGGAAGCAATACGACAGCCGCAGGTGCTCAGCGCCAGAGCCGTCCGAGTAGAAACCGGTGCCGGGCACGTAGGCCACTCGCGAGGAGATGGCCCGGGGCAGCATCGCCTTGGAGTTCAGCCCTGGCGGAAGCTGCAACCAGACGTAGAACCCGCCAGCGGGACGCGTCCACCGGCAGCCCGCGGGCATCGCCGCAGCCAGCGCCTCCAGCATCGCGTCCCGGCGCTCGCGGTACAGCTCACGGAACACCTTGATCTGCTCGCGCCAGGGCTGGCTGGCCAGATATTCACGGACCATGAGCTGGGCGAGACTGGAGTGGCACAGCACGGCGGCTTCGGCCGCGAGCACGAGCTTGTCCCTGATGCCGGGCGGGGCGACGGCCCAGCCGACCCGCAGCCCGGGAGCGATGGTCTTGGAGAACGTCCCGAGGTACACCACGCCGTGCGAGTCATCGGCGCGCAGCGCGCGCAACGGCTCTCCATCGAACCCGAGCAGGCCGTAAGGGTTGTCCTCGATCACCAGCAGCCCCGCCCGCTGGCAGATCTCCAGCACTCGCGCGCGGCGCTCCAGGCTGAGGGTCACCCCGCCGGGATTATGGAAGGACGGGACTGTGTAGAGGAACTTGACCCGCTGGCTGCCGGCCGCGAGCCGGGCGATCGTCTCCGTCAGCGCCTCGGGGATCAGCCCGTCATCATCTGCCGGGACGTGAACCACATTCGCCTGGAATGAGGCGAATGTGCCGAGTGCGCCGACATAGGACGGTCCCTCGGCGAGCACCACGTCCCCGGGATCCACGAAGATCCGGGTGATGAGGTCCAGTGCCTGCTGCGAGCCGACGGTGACGACCACCTCGTCCGGGTGGGCGCGGATCCCCTCCAGTGCCATCACGTCGCAGATACTCTCGCGCAAACCTGGGTCCCCCTGCGCCGACATGTACTGCAGGGCCACCGTGCCGCGATCGGTCACAAGCTGCCCGGCCATCTCCCCCACGGCATCCAGCGGCAGGGCGGTGAGGTTGGGCATGCCGCCTGCCAGGGACACGATCTCCGGCCTGGACGCCACCGAGAACAGCGCGCGGATCTCGGATGCGACCATCTCCCGGGCCCTGGCCGCATAGTGCCCGACGTAAGGATCTACCAGCGATCCCTGGGACTGATGAGCTTGCTGGGACGCATGTGATTGCGCGCTGCTCCGGCCGGGGCTGCGTGCGGGAACGGGATACGCTTCTTCCGTCGCCACGACCCCTCCTCACGTCGATGGGTACCATGTCAGAGTACGGGCTCAAGGGGGGAGTGCCCGGAAGGACCCGGGATCTAGCCATCGGCTGCCCGCACGGCTCACGGTAGCGGCGAAGCACCGCGGCTGCCACCGCAAACGACATGACAACAGGGGTGCCAGGTGCCGCGCCGTCTCGCCAACGTCACCTTGGACAATCTCGACGACCTGCCGCACAGGTGCCGGCGGTGCGTCTTCTGGGAACTCGACCCGGTGAGTCATTCGCGTGCCGAGGCCGCGGGCGACCCGGTGCTGGAGAAGGAGGCGTGGATCTCATCCACCCTCCTGGAGTGGGGCAGTTGCGGGAAGATCGCCTATGTTGACGGCGTCCCCGCCGGGTACATGCTGTACGCGCCACCGCTGTACGTACCGCGCTCGGTGGCCTTCCCGACCAGCCCGGTCAGCGCTGACGCCGTGCTGCTGATGACCGCCCACATCCTCGGTGAGTTCGCGGGTGGAGGCCTGGGCCGGATGCTGGTTCAGGGCGTGGCCAAGGACCTCACCCGCAGGGGTGTCAAGGCGATCGAAGCCTTCGGGGACCTGCGGCGGGAACAGGGTTCCTGCGTTCTGCCTGCCGACTATCTGCTGGCGGTGGGGTTCAAGACCGTACGCCCGCACCACCACTTCCCCCGGTTGCGGCTGGAACTGAAGGCGACCGCGTCCTGGCGCGAGGACGTGGAAGTGGCGCTGGAACGGTTGCTGGGCTCGATGACCCCCGAACGGGCGCTGCGCCTGGCCTGACCAGACCAATCAGCCCATAAGTGACATAACGGATGCCCCGGGGCCTAGCTCGCTTACCTGGATCCGCCCTGGCTGGCTGACGGTGGGAACCTCAAGCCAGCCTGGCCGGGCCGGTCAGATGAATTCGGCCAGCTCGTTGAGCAGCGACGACTTCGACCTGGCACCGACAAGCTCCTTGACGACCTGGCCGTTCTGGAAGATACCCAGCGTCGGGATGTTCAGGATCCCGTA
>DPMS01000572.1:3465-3586 GCA_003541285.1 Actinomycetota bacterium | reverse complement strand
CAGGACCAGTGCGCGTCCAGCCTGCCGGTCAGTTCGTCCACGCCTTCGCCTGCCGTCGCGGTGGTGGTGACGATCGGCGGCCTCCACTCCCCCTCGCCCTGGCGCGCCATCGCGATCATCG
>DPMS01000572.1:0-3370 GCA_003541285.1 Actinomycetota bacterium | reverse complement strand
CGGTCACCAGCGCCCCGGTGACGGTGGACTTGCCGACACCCGGGGAACCGGTCAGGCCGACCACCCGGGCCCGGCCGGTCAGCGGTGCCAGGGCCTTCATGAGGGTGCGCAGTTCGGGCGCGCCGTTCTCGACCAGTGAGACCAGGCGGGCCAGCGCGCGGGCGTCCCCGGCTCGTGCCCGCTCGATCGCCTCCTCAGTCACGCCCGGCCGCCGCGGGCACGCGCAGCAGCAGCGCGCTGCCCTGCCCGCCACCCCCGCACAGCGCCGCGGCACCCAGCCCGCCCCCGCGCCGGTGCAGTTCGTTGATCAGGTGCAGGGCGATCCGTGCGCCTGACATCCCGATCGGATGGCCGATCGCGATGGCGCCGCCGTTGACNNGAACGCCTCGTTGATCTCGATCAGGCCGAGATCGCCCACGCCCAGCCCGGCCTTGCCAAGGGCGTGCCTGATGGCGCGGGACGGCTGGGACTGCAGCGAGTTGTCGGGCCCGGCCACGTTCCCATGCGCGCCGACCTCGGCCAGGACGCCGATGCCGCGGGCGGCTGCGGCCTCGGCGGACATCACGACCACCGCGCACGCGCCATCGGAGATCTGCGACGCGGTGCCGGCGGTGATCGTGCCGTCGGCGGAGAAGGCTGGCCGGAGCCGGCCGAGCGCCTCGGCGGTCGTGTCCGGCCGGACGCCCTCGTCGGTGTCGAAGGGCACCGGCTCCCCGCGCCGTTGCGGGACGGGGACCGCGATGATCTCGCCGGTCAGCAGGCCGTCCTTGGCAGCTGCGGCCGCACGCTGGTGCGAGCGGGCGGCGAAATCGTCCTGCTCCGCCCGGCCGATGCCGAGCCGGGCGTTGTGGGTGTCGGTGAGCTCGCCCATCGGGGTGTGGCCGAACGGGTCGGTAAGGCCGTCCAGGGCCATGGCGTCCAGCAGTTCGACCGAGCCGTACTTGTGCCCGGCGCGAAGCCCCGGCAGCAGGTGCGGGGCGCGCGACATCGATTCCATCCCGCCGGCCACCACGATGTCGAACTCGCCCGCCCGGATGAGCTGGGCGGCGAGCGCGATGGCGTCCAGGCCGGACAGGCACACCTTGTTGATGGTGATCGCGGGCACGGTCATCGGGAGGCCGGCCGCGACCGCCGCCTGCCGGGCGGGGATCTGCCCGGCCCCCGCCTGCAGCACCTGCCCCATGATCACGTATTCGGCGTCTGCGCCGGTCAGGCCGCTGCGTTCCAGCGCCGCCCTGATGACCAGGCCGCCGAGATCGGCCGCGGTGAAGTCCTTGAGCGAGCCGAGCAGCCTGCCGACCGCCGTGCGCGCCCCACCGGTGATCACCGCTTCTGGCATGGGTTCCCTCCGCTGGCTCGCCCCCCGGATGCAGGCCGGATGGGGTTTTCTGCCACGATACCGAGATGCCGCCAGGCCAACGAGGGGGGCAGCGATGCTGGACCGGATCGACCACGTGGGAATCGCGTGCCACGACCTCGCCACCAAGATCGCCTTCTATGAGTCGGTGTTCGACCTCACCGTAGTGAGCCGTGAGGTCAACGAGGAACAGGGTGTGCGTGAGGCGATGTTGTGCGTGGCCGCCGCGCCCGGCGGCGCGTCCTGGATCCAGCTGCTGGAGCCGCTCGGGCCGGACACACCGGTCGGCAAGTTCCTGGCCCGCCGGGGTGAGGGTGTTCACCACATCGGGTACGGCGTGGCGAACATCACACAGGCACTCGAGGCGATCGGCGCCCGGGGGGTGCGCCTGCTGGATCAACGGCCCCGGCACGGCTCGATGGGTGCCTCGATCGCCTTTCTGCACCCGGCTGATGTGGGCGGGGTGCTGACCGAGCTGGTCCAGGGGCCGGGAGCGCGGCCCCAAACCATGCAGTAATCGGTTATCTGTCAACAAAGTGGGATCTAGTGGGCGGGAAGCTGGAAGCCGCCGCAATCATCTGCGCAGGAGAGTACGCTGCCAGGAATTGGGCGAGCGGCTCGCAAGTGCTCGTGCCGACTGACCGGAAAGGGCTGCCCGGCCGGGCAGCCAGCCAATGTTGCGGTCGTGAGGCAACTCGCCCGGCCCCCCCGCATGTCCCCCCGTCTAGCCAGGATTAAGCCAGATGCAGCCTGAAATCGACGCTCAGCTCAGCAACTTCTTCGAAGACGCAGCACCGGCCCGCGACTTCGCCAAGGTCATGCGCGGGTACGACCCCCACTCGGTCGACAAGCACCTCAACCAGCTCGAAACCGATCTGCGTCAGCACCGTGACCAGATCCAGGCCCTCCAGCAGGAACTGTCGGATGCGCACCGGCAGATCCGTGAGCAGGAGCGTCCCACCTACTCCGGGCTCGGTGCCCGCATCGAGCAGATCCTCCGCCTCGCCGAGGAGCAGGAAGCCGAGATCGTCGGCGAGGCTCGGGCGGCGGCGAACGAGCTTCTCGCCGCCGCCAAAGTGGACGCGGCCGAGCTCCGCGCTGCTGCCGAGAACGAGGCCGCCGAGCTACGGGCCCTCGCCAAGCGGGAGACCGACGACCAGCGCAGTTCTGCCGAACGCGAGGCGGATGCGATCAGGACCAGCGCCCGCCGGGAGGCCGACGAGCTCACCTCGACCACCGAGCGTGAGGTCGCCAAGCTCCGCGCCACCGCCGACCACGAGGTGGCCGATAAGCGGGCCGCGGTCGAGCGGGACATCGCCAAGCTCCGCACCACCACCGAGCGGGAGGCCGCCCAGCTGAAGGCGTCCGCGAAGCGGGAGCGGGACGAGATCCTCACCACCTCCAAGCGCCAGGCGGACGAGATGCGCAGCCAGGCGCAGCGCATCCTGGAGGAGAGCGAGGCACAGCGCGCCCAGGCCGAGGCCGAGTTCGAGATCCAGCTGGCCTCCCGCCGGGAGGAATCCGAGCGGCAGGAAGCAGAACGCCTGGCGGCGGCGCAGGCAGCCACCCAGAAGCTGGTCACCGAGGCGGAGCAGCGGGCAGCCACTGCCGAGCAACGGGCCGCCAAGGCCAGCGCCCAGGCGGAGCAGACCCGGCGCGAGGCCGACCAGCACTCCAAGCAGCTGGTGACCAACGCCAAGAAGAACGCCGACCAGATCGTCGCCCAGGCCAAGGCCCAGGCGAACCAGCTGCTCGCCGACACCAAGAGTGAGATCGAGCGGCACCGCTCCTCCGCCCAGCGCGAGGTCGACGACCTGAGCAAGCAGAAGGAAAGCATCTCCACCCACCTGGCCCAGATCAGCCAGCTACTGGGCACCCAGATGCCGGGCCTCGCGGACGCGCTCAAGCCAAATGCTGGCCGGTCCGCGATGGCGGCCGCGGCCCCCAAGGCCGTTGCCGCGCCACCCGCACCAGCACCGGCCACGCGGTCGGCGGCGGCCGCCCCCGCGGCGA
>DPMS01000412.1 GCA_003541285.1 Actinomycetota bacterium | reverse complement strand
CGAATGCCACCACGTCCCAGCCGCAGCGTTCGAGCACGCGGTACGGCAGATCCCCGCCCGCCGCTGGCTCGGCCTAACCGCCACCCCCTACCGCCGCGACCAGCTCGATGACCTCATCGCCCTCCAGCTCGGCCCGACCCGCCACACCATGACCCAAGCGCCACCCGGAACCCTGTCGCTGCGCCCGCAGGCAGCCCCGCCACCCACGCCAGTCCTGCATGTCCACCCGACAGCGTTCCGCTACACCGGCGACGCCGATCCCTCCGCACCGGGCGGCATCGCTGCCATCTACCGCGATCTCGCCGCCGACCAGGCCCGCAACCGGCAGATCACCACCGACGTCCTAGCGGCCCTGCACCGAGGACGCCACTGCCTCGTGCTGACACAGCGGACCAGCCACCTCGAGCAGCTCGCCTCCGCACTGCGCGAACACGGCCACGACCCCGTAGTGCTGCGCGGCGGCATGGGCGCCAAAGCCCGCACCGCCGCCCTCGCCCGCCTGAACCCCCAGCCCGGCAAACCGCTCCTGCTCGTCATCGCCACCGGCCCCTACATCGGCGAAGGGTTCGACTGCCCCGCGCTCGACACCCTCTTCCTGGCCGCCCCCATCGCGTTCAAAGGACGCCTCATCCAATACGCCGGCCGCATCCTGCGCCCCTACCCCGGCAAGACCACCGCCGAAGTCCACGACTACCACGACACCGCCACCGGAGTACTCGCCTCATCCCTCGCCAAACGCGCCCCCGGCTACACCAGCCTCGGCTTCCCCGACCCGCGCCGCCACCTCAATGGATGACAGCCAGGGGATGGCGGTGTGGGCGTCACAGTCCCGCCTGCCCCTTCCATGCCGTCTCCGTCCGCTGCAGCTCGCCACTACGCTTGCACCAGTGAGCGAGCTGAGCGAAACGGATCTGGACGCGCTGATCGACGAGGCTACAGTCGACTGCTACAACGAGGACGAGGAGCTGACGGGGTTCGCTGTCATGCTCCAAGACAACCTGACGCTGCCGTTCGAGACAACCGTTCTCGGTATCCCGGTGACCGTGAACGAGATCCGCCAGACAGCATCCGGCATCGCCGCGATCTGCGTCCGCGGGGTCATTGCGGAGATGGGCCGCCAACTCGAGCAGGTTCAGAGAAGACTTCCAGGCCCGCCGGCTGGACATCGACTGCGCCCGGATGAAGGTCAACGCCGAACTGTTCGAGGTCCTGCGCGCTATCGGACCGAGGCCATGGTCGTGGTGGCCACCGACGACATGGACTGCTTCGCCCGCGCCTTTGAACACTCCCAGCACTGGCGGCGGGATGCTGTCGATGTTCGCGGTGGGCTGCCCGGCCTGCAACAAGATCGCGGTCATCCTGCTGGGCACCTCCGGCGCGCTCAACCTGTGGGCCCCGGTCCAGCCGGTGCTCGGGGTGGCGTAGGTGGGCCTGCTCGCCTGGGCGCTGTGGCGCCGACTCGCCGGGGAACGCGCCTGCCCGGTCCAGCCGCAGCCGTCCTGAGACACATCACCGGCACCGCGGCTGCCCCCAGCCGGGGGGCGCCGGCCGAACGCGAGTAGTCGCTGTTCGAGGTGTCGGGGTTTGGGAAGTGGCTGGGCGCGAGCATCTTGCGCTGGACGAGCGAGAGGCGCACGCTCCTCACGTGCCCTTCGGACCAACCCGGCAAGGATCTCCACCTCATGCAATCCCATCATCCGGGATGCATCGGCGCCGCGGTCGCAGTAGCAGCAAGCGTGGCCGCGCTGTGAGACGTCGACGTCGTGACGGGCGCCCTTGCGTACTGGCCTGCGTGATGATCGCCGCCGCGCTGCTCGCAGGCTGCGGCGGCTCAAGCGGCGGCGGGACCGCTAATGCCACAGTCACGATCAATCCTGCCAAGCAGTATCAGCGGATCGCCGGGTTTGGTGTGTCCGAGGGGTTCGGGCAGGCAAGGACGCTGATGAACGCGCCAGTCTCGGTCCAGAAGCAGGTGCTGGGCTTGCTCTACAGCCCAACCCGCGGGGCGGGCCTGACGATCTTGCGCAACGAGATCAGCGCCGACGAGGGGTTCACGATCGAGCCGGACGCGCCGGGCAGCCCGAACGGCAAGCCGTCGTATCTGACGCTCGCTGAGGTCGGCCAGGATCAAGGGCAGCTGTGGTTCGCGAAGCAGATCAAGGCCGACTATGGCGTCAGCGACGTGTTCGCCGACGCCTGGAGCGCACCCGCGTTCATGAAGAACAACGACTCACCGGTCGACGGCGGCACGCTGTGCGGGGTCCCGGGCGCGAGCTGCAAGAGCGGTGATTGGCGTCAGGCCTACGCCGACTATCTCGCGCAGTACGCGAAGGATTACGCGGCGGCGGGCGTCCCGCTCAGCTACGTGGGCCCGGAGAACGAGGGGAACCTCAGGGTTCCCCAGGACAGCATGATCATGAGCCCGGCTCAGACCGCCAACTTCATGGCGATCCTCGGCGCGACGCTCGCGCGGTCCGGTCTTTCGACGCGCGCGGAGTGCTGCGCCACCATCAGCTGGAACTACGCGCAGAAGTATGCGGCCGCGATCGAGACCGACAAGCAAGCGAACACGGCAACGGCTCTGTTCACCAGCCACGGCTACTTCGCAGCGCCCGGCTCGCCGCTGCGCGGCTGGAGCAAGCCGGTCTGGGAGACCGAGTGGGCGCCGTTCGGCTTCCAGCCGTGGGACCCGGCCTGGGACGACGGCTCACTGTCGTCAGGATTCACTTGGGCACAGAACATCTACAGGGGCTTGACCGCGGCGAACCTGGGCGCGTTCCTCTACCTGTGGGGCGCAAGCACGAGCGGCCTGACCGGCCCCAACACGGGACTGGTTGAGGTCAAGGGCAACGCCGTCGCCACCTCCGGTCGGCTGTGGGCGTTCGCGAGCTATAGCCGGTTCATCCGCCCGGGCGCGGTGCGGATCGGGACCACGACGAGCGACGCGGGCCTCGAGGCGAGCGCGTTCCGCAACAGCGACGGGTCGACCGCAGTGATCGTTCTGAACAGCGCCCATAGCCGCCAGGCCGCAACCTTCTCGCTGCGCGGGCTCCGCGCAGCGCACGTCACGCCTTACCTGACCGACACAACCCACCAGCTCTCAGCACAGACCCCGATCACGGTCAGGAACAGCGCCTTCACCGCGACCCTGCCGCCACGGTCGCTCGTCACCTACGACATCCGATCATGACCGTCGCGCACCCCCGGCTGTGACCAGCGCACCCCGCGCGCTCATGCGGGGGCGTGCCGGTGGCGCATCAATCGCTCTCGCATCGTCGCCTATGCAGGTACGGCGGCGGAACCAGCCGCATCGCGGCTCCCCTGGAGGGCGGTCCGAAGCGGCTCACGTAGGGCTTGAGGTCGATGACGGGTATCCCGTCGAACAGATCCACCCCGGCGAAGATGACGACCGGGCCGTCGATGCCCAGCACCTTGATGAGGCTGAGGCTCGGCGTACATCCCGGCCAGCTCACCGCGGCCGGACCACCCCCGCCGGCGTCGGGCGCTGCCGAGCGGTTCCCCCGCCCGGAAACACCCACCAACCGTCCCAGCTGCGCCTTCTCCCCTGTCACCGCAACGGTGGGCGTGCTTGCCGGTGGGTGAAACTGCCCCCCAGACTGCCCCCCGCAACAAAGAGGTCTCCGGTTCAGGCCTCTGACCTGGACAGGTCCTCACATTTGGGTCTGACCTGCGGGCACGGGCGCTGGGAATGGGCCTGGCCACAGGTTAAGTCTGCCGCAGCCACGGTGTTATGTACTGGTTTGCCTGTTCTTGCGGGCGGGGGCCGGGGTCCGGCGTCTCGCCCGCTGGCCGGCGTCGGCGATGGCCAGGGTGAGGGCTTCCAGCTCGGCGGCCAGGGCGCGGAGCCGGCGGTGGTTGTCGAGCCATTGCCGGTAGTCGTCGAGCTGGTCGTCGGGGACGAGCCGGGTGACGGTCTTGCCGCCGATCTTACGGGTCCACTGCCAGTAGGGGCCGTGCAGCAGGGGCGGGTCGGCGTGGCAGCGGCAGCCGGGCTTGCCGCAGCGGATGCGCCGCTCGATGAGGGTGCCGGGCAGGGCCAGGCCGAGGCTGGCAAGCTCGGCGGCGATCCGGGCGGCGCGGTCCTGCTGGCGTCTGGTAAGCGGCACGCTGTCCATGGTTGCACGCGGGGTCCATGATCCCGGGGCCTTCTTCCAGTAAAAATTACTGTATGAACACGGACGGCGTGGCCGGCTATATCGCCGCCTGGCATCCGGCGTCAGCGCCGCCAGAGGCGGCCGCGTTCGCCCGGCAGGTCGTGACCGCGGCCGCGCCGGCCGGGCGGGACCGGGCCAAGAACCTGCTGTGGGCCGCGGGAAAGCTCGCCTGCTACGGCATCGGGCTCGGGCTGGAGCCGGCGCCGCAGGTGCTGCTGCACCCGTCGGTGATCGAGCGGTTC
>DPMS01000568.1 GCA_003541285.1 Actinomycetota bacterium | reverse complement strand
GCGATATGGCCACTACGTAGCTGGCGGTTACTCCCCGTCTCCGGCTGCTGGCCGGCGGATGCGCCGCCGGCGTACCCGGCGGTGGCGGGCCGAGCCCGGCTGCCGCTGGGCGGCGCCATCACGGCGCGCCGGGGCACCGGGCGCTGGCCCAGGTTCGGGCGGCTGCGCGGGCACGCTCGCTGGGCGGGGGCCTGGCGATGGGGACGGCGCCGGCTCACTTCCTGATGCTGGGTCCCGTCCTGCCTTCTGCTCCGCCCGGCCCCAGGCGGCGGGTGCGGGCGGGGAGGCGCCGGGCGACAGCACGCCTGGCCTGCGGCGGCGCGCCGGGGGCGCGGGGAACGGTGGGGCGGGGCGGGCGGCCGGCCAGTCCGCCAGGCCTGCCCGGGCGTCGTCGTCATGGTGCGACTGCGGCCTGGACACGTCCCTGACCCGCATGGCGGTACCCACGGTGATCTTCATGCTGGGCATCGCAGCCTCCCCGTGCCCAGTGTCGCACGGGCGGGTTCCCGTGCTGCGTTCCGCCATAGCGCAGGCGGCGTTGATCGGCCAGGCAGCCCGAATGAGTCCGTCATGGGCGTCAGAAGATCACCGGGCACCAGGGCGCCGGGTCCCAGGACAGCGCGGCCGAGAGGGCGGCCAGGGCACCGGGACGCAACTCGGTGACCAGCCCGGCCTGTGCCATGGACCCGAGCCGGGTGCCCCCGAGGTAGGCGGCGCCCAGCACATGGGCGGGCAGTGCGATGTCAGCCGGGTCGCTGGTCCGCTCACAGCGGGCGGTGCCGGGCGTCGGCCCGCCCGCTGCGGTGGCGGCAGGCGCGCTGCCCCCGGCGCTCAGCCGCCACCGGCCCTGGTTCCACCCGCAGGACTCATCGGACACGTCGAGGACGACGTCGACCGGGCAGGCATAACGGCGCCGGGCCAGCGCGCCGCCGACGTCAACCAGCCGGACCCACAAGCCGTCGGCAATCCGGGCGCGGACTCGCCGCGGGTCAGCCAGCAGGTGCAGCAGAGGGTCATCCACCGGCCGCATCGCGGCGTGGAATTCGGTGACCAGGTCGCGGCTGAGCAGATCGCCCCAGATCGCGGCGGTGGCGGCCGGATCCGCCGTGATGATCTCGCGGATGTCGATGGAGGAGTCCGCCAGGAAGGTGTCCTGATCCCACCGCCCGCGCGCCGAGAACAGCGCGTAGCCGCGTGGGCCGGCGGAGTCTTCGGCCAGCACGCAGCGCAGCGGGCTCGCACCCGCCCGGTCCTCCGGTCCGTCCGCCAGTGCCCGGTCCCACCAGGCGTCGTTGCGGGCGAAGAACCCGGGACGCTCCGCCAGCACCGTGTCGTAGACCTTGGCCAGTTCGGCCCGGGCGGAATCCGGTGCGGCGATCCGCACCCGCAGGCTGCCGTCGGCGGGCGCAGCAGTGGCCAGCGTGCCCTCGCCGGCCCGCAGGCCGAAGGTGGCATGCCAGGACGCCTGCCCGTAGCCGTACCGGCGGTAGATCCCGGCTTCCGACGCGAACAGCGCAGCCACCTCCTCGCCCCGTCCGTGCAGGTCCTCCAGTTGCTGCGTCATGAGCGAGAAAAGGATGCCGCGGCGCCGGTACGAGGGCAGCACCGCGACCATGGTCACCCCTGCCACCGGCGCGAGTGCTCCAGGGACGCGCATCCGGAAGCTGTACGCGCCAGCCACGCCGACCATGGTGGCGCCGTCGAACGCCGCGATGGTGCGGTCCAGTTCGATCCGGGCGTGCATGCGCGCGCGGCTCTGCTCGGATGGTGGCCCGGAGTGAAAGGCGTGCTCGTGCACGGTGTGGATGGCGGGCAGGTCGTCTTCGGTGACGGTGCGAATCGGGTATGGGGTGGCCATATCCGCATTCCTACCCGGGTGGCCGCCGGGTGCCAATCGAATATCCCAGGCTGGGACCCGCTTTCGCGGCCCATACCTGCCCGGCAGGTTCCGCATCCCGCCGGTGGCCGATACAGTGCCGCCATCATGGTTGTGTCTGGCTGGTCCCGTTCCGTGCTCGCCGCCCGGGTCGCCGCGAGCAAGACCAGCGGCCTGGTGAAGCGCCAGCTCATCACCCGCAACCGCCGGCTGGCGCTGGGCCTGGCGCTGGCCACCGCCTTCATCAGCGTGGCGGCCGTGCATGTATCGGTGGAATGGTTCTCGCCGGGACTGCTCATCTTGCCGGTGCTGGCGGGAGGGATGCTGCTCTGGCCGCGGGCGCTGCGGATCCTGTTCGTTCTCGTCGCGGCCGGGCTGGCCTACGACGTGCTGGAAGGCCGGGCAGGCCCCGGCCTCGTCGCGACCATCGTGGTCACCGGCCTGGTCGCCGATGTCCTTGCGCGGACCAGGCGGCAGCTCGGCATGCAGGGTCTGCGCGGCAACCAGATGCTGATCGAACTGCGGGACAGGATCCGCGCACAGGGGACCCTGCCGTTGCTCCCCGCAGGCTGGGGCTCGGTTTCGGTACTCAAGCCAGCGGGAGGCTCCTCGTTCGGCGGGGATTTCCTGGTTTCCGCCTGTGACGGCAAGACCCTGGAGGTCGCGCTGGTCGATGTGGCGGGCAAGGGGGTGGACGCGGGGACCCGGGCGCTGCTGCTGTCCGGGGCGTTCGGCGGGCTGCTCGGCTCGGTGCCGCAGGAGGCGTTCCTGCCCACCTGCAACGCCTACCTGCGCCGGGGGGCCGTGACGGAAGGCTTCGTCACCGCCATCCATCTCGCGCTCGACCTGACCACCGGCGAGTACGTCGTGGCCTCCGCTGGTCATCCGCCGGCGGCCCATTTCGACGCGGGCAGCGGGACGTGGCGGCTCACCCAGGCCCGCGGCATCGTGCTGGGCGTGGTGGCTGATCTGCGCCTGACCCCGGAGCGGGGAACGCTGCGGCCCGGTGACGCACTGATGCTCTACACCGACGGGCTGGTGGAAGCGCCGGGCCGCGACATCGACTACGGCACGGACAGGTTGCTCGGTGAGGCCGACCGGCTGGTGGCGTCCGGCTTCCGGGCCGGTGCCGCCGATCTGGTGCGGGTCATGCAGACCGGCGCGAACGGGGGCGACGACTGTGCGCTCGCCCTGATCTGGCGGGCATAGGTTATTACCGTCGCATCTAATATGACGCGGCCGTCAGGGAAATGGCGCAAGGACCGCCGCCCCCCCCGCGTGACGCACGCGTCAGGGAAATGGTGCCGGACACGGCCGGTGACATGACACTCACGTCAGGCAATAGCCGCTGCTATGGCCCCATGCATGACACCAGTGTCAGCGAATGCCGCACCCGGCTCGCTGAATATGACGCGCACGTCGGATAAACGCCGTCGCCGTCGGCGATGGCGCCTCAGGCAGGTGATGGACCAGTGGCCAGGGGCCACTGGACGGGCGCCGGATTCTCCCTCGGCCAGGGGTCATGACCTGCGGCGACGCTGAACCAGCAGAGCTGCGTGCCGGTGGGATCAACACAGCGTTAATAATGCGTTTCAGATGCCGAAAATGGCGCGGGGATCAGCAAAAGGCCCTCAAGAGGCTGGATGCCGCAGCAAAAACGAGGCTATGTATAATACGTCGTCTGGCCGCGCGCCGACGGGACACGCTTCCGCCCGCTCTACGACGCACATGTCAGGTGACGCTCATGTCATTGTTTGCATTTGCCTGCGAACTATGAAGGGATAGGACCGTGACCCCTGACGCGACGAGAACAGGCGGATCCCCCGCGGCCGGGGTGATCAGCGCGTCAGCCAGCACCATCGGGGCTGCGGCGGCCGGCAAGGCTGGCGCGGAGAACTTTCCCGTCGCCCTGCGCCTGCTGCCCAGCAGGTACCGGGGGCACCTGGCCGCTCTCTACGGGTTCGCGCGGTCAGCCGACGACATGGGCGATGAGGCGCCCGCCGCCCAGCGGCTCGCCCTGCTCGACGAACTGGAAGCTGATCTCGGCCGCCTGTACCGGATGCTGGCCGGGGGAGGCCTGGCCGGGCCAGGGGTGGCCGGAGGAGGGGTGACCGGGGAAGGGGTGACCGGGCCAGGGGTGACCGGGGGAGCGCCAGCCGGGCCGGACGGCGACGGCCCCAGGCTCGCCGTGGTCCGGGCACTGGCTCCCACGGTGGCCGCGTGCGCGATCCCGGCCCAGCCGTTCCTCGACCTCATCCAGGCGAACCGCCAGGACCAGGTGGTCTCCCGCTACCCGGCCTTCAGCGACCTGCTGGCCTACTGCCGGCTCTCCGCCAATCCGGTCGGCCGGGTCGTGCTGTACATCTTCGGCGCGGCCACCCCCGAACGCGAGGCGCTCTCGGACAAGGTCTGCACCGCGCTCCAGCTCGCTGAGCACTGGCAGGACGTGGCCGAGGATCTGCGGGCGGGCCGCATCTATCTGCCCGCCGAGGACATGGACAGGTTCGGCTGCAGTGAGCGGGATCTTGCCGGGCCGGCCGCGGGCCCGGGCGTGCGGGCACTGATCGCGTTCGAGGTGGAGCGTGCCCGCGCCTTGCTGGATGAGGGTGCGCCGATCGTCAGCACACTGGCCGGCGCCGCCCGGGCGGCGGTGGCCGGCTATGTCGCCGGCGGCCGGGCCGCGCTGGCGGCGATCGCCGCCAGCGGCCACGCTGTGCTGTGCGCCCCCCCACGGCCGGGCAAGGGGCGGATCGCGGCGGAACTGGTGCGGGCCTATGCGACCGGGAGGTGACGTCATGGATATCCGTTCGGCTTACCGGCATTGCGAGGAGATCACCTGGTCCCAGGCCAGGAACTTCTCCTACGGCATCCGGCTGCTCCCCCCGGCCAAACGGCAGGCGCTCGCGGCCGTCTACGCCTTTGCCCGCCGGATCGACGACATCGGCGACGGTGATCTGCCCGCGCCGGACAAGCTGGCCGCGCTGGCCGGGGCCCGCACCAGCGTGGCCGCCCTGCAAGCCAGCGGCCGGCCAGGCCAGGCGGCCACTGATCCGGCCGCCAGCGACCCGGTGCTGGTAGCGCTGGCGGACGCCGCGGGCAGGTTCGACATCCCGCTGGCCGCTTTCGGTGAGCTCATCGACGGCTGCGAGGCGGACGTGCGCGGGGTCAGCTATCTGACCTTCGACGATCTGCTGCACTACTGCCGGTGTGTGGCTGGCTCGATCGGGCGGCTCTCACTTGGCGTGTTCGGCACGGCAGATGTCTCGGTGGCAGCGCCGCTCGCGGACTCGCTGGGCGTTGCCCTGCAGCTGACCAACATCCTGCGCGACATCCGCGAGGACTACCTGGGCGGGCGGATCTACCTGCCCGCCGAGGACTTCGGCCGGTTCGGCTGCTCGCTGGGGAACGGGTCACTCACGGGTGGGCCTGACCAGGGGGCCGACGCGGACAAGCTCGCGGCACTGGTCGAGTTCGAGGCGGAGCGGGCCAGTGCCTGGTACGCCAAGGGCCTGGCACTGATGCCGATGCTGGACTGGCGCAGCGCAGCCTCCGCCGGGGCGATGGCGGGCATCTACTACCAGCTGCTCAAGCGGATCGCCGCCGCCCCCCAGGCGGTCCTCCAGCGCCGGGTGTCGTTGTCCACCCGGGAGAAGGTGCTGGTGGCGTTCAGGTCACTGGCGCGGGCCCATCACCCCCAGGGCGCCGCCAGAGATCCGGGCCGGCCGGCGGCGAATGGAGCCACCCGGTGAGCGCGCGCGGAACGGCAGCCGTGATCGGGGGCGGCCTGGCGGGGATCACCGCTGCGATCGCGCTGCGCGAGGTGGGCGCGGAGGTCACGCTGCTGGAAGCCAGACCCCGGCTGGGCGGCGCGACCTGCTCGTTCAGCCGTGGTGGCCTGGTGGTGGACAACGGCCAGCATGTGTTCCTGCGCTGCTGCGGTGCCTACCGGGGCCTGCTGGCCCGGCTCGGCGTGACCGGATCGGTGACGGTACAGGACCGGTTCGACGTGACCGTGCTCAGGCCGGGAGGCCGGGCCAGGCTGCGCCGGACCGCGCTGCCTGGCCCGCTGCACATGGGCAGGGCACTCACCGGCTACCACTTCCTTTCCCCCGCCCAACGCCTGCGGGTGGCGCGGGCCGCACTCGCCATGGCGGCCCTGGACCCGGCATCCGGAAGCCTCGACGATGAGCGCCTGGGCGACTGGCTGGCGGCGCGGGGACAGGACGAGCGCACCCGGCGGGTGCTCTGGGACCTGTTCACGGTGTCGGCCCTTAACACCGACGGCGATGACGCCAACCTGGCGCTGGCCGCGACGGTGGTGAAGACGGCGCTGCTGGGCGGCAGGGACGCGGCGGACATCGGCGTGCCCGCGATTCCCCTCGGCGACCTGCACGGGCGGGCGGCCGTCGGCCTGCTGGGCCGGATGGGAGCCCAGGTGCGGCTGGGCGTCAAGGCCGCCGCGGTGGAGGTGCTGCCCTCCGGCCGGTTCCTGGTCCGCCTTGACGGGCGCGGGCGGGACAGCGATGGCCAGGCGCTGGGCGGCGGCGGGGGACCGGCGATCGCGGCCGACGCTGTCGTGCTGGCCGTGCCGCCGCATGCCGCGGCGCGGCTGGCGCCGCCCGGTGTGGTCGCGGCGGGCACGGGCCCGGGACCGCAGCAGTGGCGCCAGCTAGGCACCGCGCCCATCGTCAACGTGCATGTCATCTACGACCGCCGGATCACCCGGCTGCCGTTCGCGGCGGTCGTGGACTCGCCGGTGCAGTGGGTGTTTGACCGGACCGGCCCCTCCGGCCAGCGGCCAGGGCAGTATCTCGCGGTCTCACTGTCGGCGGCGGACCGCTACGTGGACGTGCCAGCAGCGGAACTGCGCGAGCAGTTCGTGCCTGCGATGGCTGAACTGTTCCCCGCCGCGGGTGGCGCGCGGGTCACTGACTTCTTCGTCACCAGGGAGCGGCGTGCGACGCTGCGCCAGGTGCCGGGGTGCGGGCGGTTGCGGCCACCGGCCGCGACCGCGCTGCCGGGCCTGGCGCTGGCTGGTGCCTGGACCGATACCGGATGGCCGGACACGATGGAGGGAGCCGTGCGAAGCGGACTCAACGCGGCGCGGGCGGCGCGCCGGGTGCTGGCGGCACCGGAAGGCGCCGCCCGGACGTGGGCGGCCGGGCCGCTCGCCGGGTTTCCGGGCGGCCCCGGCGTGGGGCCTGAGGCCGGCCCCGGCGCGGGGCATGAGGGCGGCCCCGGGGGCGCGGTGCGGTCGGGCGCCGGGGGCCCGGCATGACGGCCGTGATGCCGGCGGGCGTGGAAACGGCCCGCGACCTGGTCGGCCCGGCGCTCGCCGTGGCCGTGGACAGGCTCGTCCCCGATGTGCGCAAGGTAGCTGCCTATCATCTGGGGCTGACGGCCGGGCCGGGCAGCCCGGGAGGACGGCCCGCCGGGACTGGCAAGGCTTTGCGGCCCGCGCTGACCTTGCTGTCGGCCCGTGCTGCCAGCAGCGCGCCTGAACGCGGCGTTCCGGCCGCCGTCGCGGTGGAACTCGTGCACAACTTCTCGCTGCTGCACGACGACATCATGGACGGCGACACCGAGCGCAGGCACCAGCCGACGGCCTGGACGGTCTACGGCGTCGGCGCCGCCATCCTGGCCGGGGACGCCATGCTCGCGCTGGCACAGGACCTGCTGCTGGAGGACACCGGTCCGCAGGGAGTGTGGGCGGCCCGGGCCCTGTCCGCCGCGGTGCAGCGGCTGATCGCCGGCCAGGGTGCGGACCTGGCGTTCGAGCAGCGGGATGACGTAACGCTCGCCGAATGCCTGGCCATGGCGGGCGACAAGACGGCGGCGCTGATGGCGTGTGCCTGCAGCATCGGCGCCATTCACGTCGGGGCACCGCCCAAACTGGCCATGGGGCTGGCCGCGTTCGGTGCGCACGCGGGCCTGGCCTTCCAGCTCACTGACGACCTGCTGGGGATCTGGGGCGCTCCCGAGGTGACCGGGAAACCGGTGCGGTCGGACCTGCGGGCGAGGAAGAAGTCGCTGCCGGTGGTCGCCGCGCTGTCCGCCGGGGGCGCACAGGCGCGCGAACTCGCCGCGCTGCTCGCCCGGGAGGAGGCACTGAGCGAGCACGACCTGGTCCGGGCCGCCGGGCTGGTCGAGGCGGCCGGGGGCAAGAGGTGGACCGAGACCGAGGCGGGTACGCAACTGGCCGCGGCGCACAAATGCCTGGCGGAGACCGCCTTGCCCGATGACGTCCGGGCCGAGTTCGCCGGAATCGCAGAGTTCATCACGGCTCGCCAATGGTGAGCCGCCCAGCGGCGAGGTGCGGGAGGAGACGATGACCGTCACACATTCTCGTGCCGGTGGACCCGATGGGCCCGCCGGGCCCGGCGGGCCAGGTGAGCCGGCCGCCGTCACCGCGGCCGAGGCGCTCTCCCGCGCCCGCCAGCACCTGCTCAGCCTTCAGCATGAGGAAGGCTGGTGGCAGGGCGAACTGGAGACCAACGTCACCATGGACGCCGAGGACCTGCTGCTGCGGGAATTCCTGGGCATCCGTACCGACGAGCAGACGCGGGCATCGGCCCGGTGGATCGCGTCCAAGCAGCGCGATGACGGCACCTGGGCGACCTTCCACGGAGGGCCCGGCGACCTGTCCACCACGGTCGAGGCCTACGTGGCGCTGCGGCTGGCCGGGCACCCGCCGTCGGCGCCGCATATGGCCAGGGCGGCGCAGTGGATCCGGGCCATGGGCGGCATCCCGGCCACCCGGGTGTTCACCAGGATCTGGCTGGCCCTGTTCGGTCAGTGGTCCTGGGATGACCTTCCGGTCATGCCGCCGGAATTGATCTACCTTCCGGCCTGGTTCCCGCTCAACGTCTATGACTGGGCGTGCTGGGCCAGGCAGACGATCGTCCCGCTGACCATCGTCGGGTCGCTGCGCCCGGTCCGGTCGCTGCCCTTCGGGCTGGACGAGCTGACGTCGGCCGGCACCGGTGCGGGCGGACCAGGCGGTGCCAGCCAGGCCGGCCCGGATGAGGCCGGCGGTGCTGGCCGGCGGACACCGGACCGGTCCGGGTGGGCAGCGGTGTTCGGCCGCCTGGACCAGGGGCTGCATGTCTACGAGCAGCACGCACAGCGCGCCGCGCCGGTGCGGGCGGTGCGGCGGGCGGCCCTGCGCCGGTGCGCTGAGTGGATCATCGCGAGGCAGGAGCGGGACGGCTGCTGGGGAGGTATCCAGCCGCCCTGGGTCTACTCGCTGATCGCCCTGCACCTGCTGGGCTATGGGCTGGATCATCCGGTGATCAAGCGCGGGCTGGCCGGGCTGGAGCGGTTCACCATCACCGAGGACACCCCGGACGGTCCGGTGCGGCGGCTCGAAGCCTGCCAGTCGCCGGTGTGGGACACCGTGCTCGCCGTCATCGCGCTGGCCGACGCCGGCCTGCCGCCCGAGCACCCCGCGCTCACCCGGGCGGCCGGCTGGCTGCTCGGCGAGGAGATCACCGGGCCGGGTGACTGGCAGGTGCGCAGGCCGGGACTGGCGCCGGGCGGCTGGGCCTTCGAGTTCGACAACGACATCTATCCCGACATCGACGACACCGCTGAGGCGGTGCTCGCCTTGCGCCGGGCGCGCTGCACGGCGGGGGACGCCGCCCGGACGGCCGCGATCCGGCGGGGGATGCGCTGGATCGCGGGCATGCAGTCGCGCGACGGCGGCTGGGGTGCGTTCGACGCCGACAACACCTCCGAGCTCCCGACCAGGCTCCCGTTCTGCGACTTCGGCGCGGTGATCGATCCGCCCTCGGCCGACGTCACCGCGCACGTGGTGGAGGCCCTGGCAGCCGAGGGCCTGGCCGGCAGCCGGGCGGTGCGGCGTGGCGTGGTCTGGCTGCTGCGGGCGCAGGAGCGTGATGGCTCCTGGTTCGGCCGGTGGGGCGCGAACTACGTCTACGGCACCGGCGCGGTCGTCCCGGCGCTCATCGCGGCCGGGGTCCGGCCCGGCAAGCCGGCCATCCGGCGTGCCGTCGCCTGGCTGGAGGAACACCAGAACCCCGATGGTGGCTGGGGTGAGGACCTGCGCTCCTATGACGACCCTGCCCTGGCGGGCCGTGGCACCTCGACCGCTTCGCAGACCGCCTGGGCGCTGCTGGCCTTGCTGGCGGCGGCGGGCGGCGGGCCGCCGGGCCCGGCCGCCGAGGCAGGCATCCGCTGGCTCGCCGGGCATCAGCGGCCGGACGGCGGCTGGGATGAGCCCCAGTTCACCGGCACCGGCTTTCCCGGCGACTTCTACCTCAACTATCACCTCTACCGGCTGATCTTCCCGGTGAACGCACTCGGCCGGTACCTGGCAGGCCGGTCGTGACGGCGGCAGCCAACGGCCCGGGTGGGCCGCCCGGAACCGCATCCATCGGCCTGCCTGGAACCGCGGCGCCTGGCCCGGCGTCCGGCCCATCTGGCCCGCAGGGCCCGCCTGGCCCGGCGTCCCGCGCGTCCGGCCCGGCGCCCCGCGGCACTCCGGGCCGGCAATCCCACCTGGTGGTGTGCGCGCCGCTGCTGCCCGAAGCCAGGGCGGTGCGGCCGGGCATCGGCGACGGCGGCCACGTCCGGGTGACCGGCTATGGGCCTGTCCGCTCCCGGCGGCAGGCGGCCCGGCTGCGTGAGGATGCGTTCGGCTCCCTGGCGGTGGCCGGTGTGGGCGGCGGGCTGGCTGGTGACCTCAGTCTCGGTGACCTCGTCGTCGCCACTGAGGTCAGCGACGGAACCACCGTCACCTACTGCCCGTCGGCCCCGCTGCTCGCCGGGGAGATGCTCCGGGCCGGGCTGCCGGTCAGGTCTGGACCGGTGCTGAGCGTGGACCGCCTGGTGCATGGCCGGGACCGGGAGCGGCTGGCCGCCGGCGGAGCACTGGTGGCCGACATGGAGTCGGCATGGCTGGTCGCGGGCGCTGGCGACCGGCCGGTGGCGGTGGTGCGCGCCATCTCCGACACGCCCAGGTACCCGCTGCGCAGCCCTGCCGTGCTGACCGGCGGGCTGCGCGCGCTCCGCTCGCTGCGGGCCGCCGGGCCGGTCCTGTCCCGCTGGGCAGCCGCGACCGGCCAGCGGCGGGTCCTGCTTGCCGGGCCGCGATCGTTCTGCGCGGGGGTGGACCGGGCCATCGAGATCGTCGAGAAGGTGCTGGAGCGGCAGGGCCCACCGGTCTATGTGCGCAAGCAGATCGTCCACAACACCCATGTCGTGGCCGCCCTGGAACAGCGTGGAGCGGTGTTCGTGGACGAGCTTTCCCAGGTGCCGGACGGGGCGTGTGTCGTGTTCTCCGCGCACGGCGTCTCGCCCGCCGTCAGGGACGAGGCGGACCGGCGGGGGCTGCGCGCGGTGGACGCGACCTGCCCGCTGGTCGCCAAGGTGCACGCCGAGGCGCGCCGGTTCGCCGCGGACGGCTACCTGGTCGCCCTGATCGGGCACGCGGGCCATGAGGAGGTCGAGGGGACGCTGGGCGAGGCCCCCGAGGCCATGGCCCTGGTGGAGACCGCTGCCGATGTCGCCAGGCTGCGCCCGGCCGATCCGGGCAAGGTCGCCTACCTCATGCAGACCACGCTCGCCGTGGACGAGGCCACGGAGGTCGTCGGCGCGCTGCGGGAGCGGTTCCCCTCGGCCCGCGCGCCGGGCAGCGACGATATCTGCTACGCCACCACCAACCGGCAGCAGGCCGTCCGTGCCGTCGCCGCAGAGGCCGACCTGGTGCTGGTGGCCGGCTCCACGAACTCGTCCAACTCGGTGCGGCTGGTGGAGACCGCGCAGCGGGCGGGGGTGCCGGCCTATCTCATCGACGGCCCCTCCGACATCGAACTGGGCTGGCTGGCCGGAGTTACCACGGTCGGTCTCAGCGCGGGGGCGTCCGCTCCGCCGGCGGTCGTCGGGGACATCGTGGCCGCGCTGGCCGGCCTCGGCCCGGTGGAGGTCAGCGAGCGGGTGACCACCACCGAATCCATCCGTTTCAGCCTGCCCAAGGAGGTCAGGTCGCCATGACCATGCCGCTGCGCCAGAGCCTGCGGATCGGTGCGTACCTCATGCGCCAGAAACTGGCCAGCAAGGACAAGTTCCCGCTGCTGGTCGAGCTTGAGCCGCTTTTCGCCTGCAACCTCAAATGCGCGGGCTGCGGGAAGATCCAGCAGCCGCATGATGTGCTCAAGCAGCGGATGCCGGTGGAGCAGGCACTGGCCGCGATCGAGGAATGCGGCGCCCCGATGATCTCCATCGCCGGCGGTGAACCGCTGATGCATCCGCAGATCGACGTGCTGGTCGCGGAACTGATCAAGCGGAAGAAGTTCGTCTTCCTGTGCACCAACGCGCTGCTCATCCCGCGCAAGATCGACAAGTTCACCCCGTCCCGGTATTTCGCCTGGGCGGTGCACATCGACGGGCTGGCCGAGCGGCACGACGCGTCGGTGTGCAAGGAGGGTGTGTTCGACGAGGCGGTCGCGGCGGTCAGGGAGTGCCAGCGGCGCGGATTCCGGGTCACCACCAACACCACCTTCTTCAACACCGACACCCCGCAGACCGTCATTGACGTGCTCAGCTACCTCAACGACGACCTGAAGGTGGACGAGATGATGATCTCGCCCGCCTACGCCTACGAGAAGGCGCCAGACCAGGAGCATTTCCTCGGGGTGACCGAGACCAGGGAACTGTTCCGCAAGGCGTTCGCGAACGGGAACCGCAAGCGCTGGCGGCTCAACCACTCGCCGCTGTTCCTCGATTTCCTGGAGGGCAAGGCCGACTTCAGCTGCACCGCCTGGGGCATCCCCTCCTACTCGCTGCTGGGCTGGCAGCGGCCCTGTTACCTGATGTCCGACGGGTACACCAAGACCTACCGCGAGCTCATCGAAACCACCGACTGGGATGCCTACGGCCGCGGCAAGGACGCCCGGTGCGCGAACTGCATGGCGCATTGTGGCTATGAGCCGTCCGCTGTCCTGGCCACCATGGGATCGTTGCGGGCATCGCTGCGGGCAATACGCGAATGATCCAGCGGTAAACAATCCGCATACTCGGCCGGTCACAGCAACCGGATTCCCCGGGTATTAGTAACGTTCAGCGCATAACTACGCCGAAGGTGTGGCCAGCGCGCCCCATCACGCCCGACCAGGGGCCCAGACAGTGACGTTCCCGGCAGGAACCCGGCCTCCCGCCCCAGGGGCGGGCCAGGCCGTGGCCGCCGCCGGCCAGCCCGGGCTGGCCGGCTGGGCGCCGGGCTGGCTGCCAGTCATCCCGGCGCTAGCCACCTTCGCGGTCATGCTCACCGGGATCGGGAATTCCTCGTTCTGGGAGGACGAGGCCTCCACGCTGTCGGCCGCCGGGCGTTCCTTCCCGCAGTTGCTGCGCCTGCTGCGCCACGTCGACACCGTCCACGCCGCTTACTACATGCTGATGTGGGTGGTGATCAGGGTGGCCGGCACCAGCGAGACGGCGGTGCGCTTGCCCTCCGCGCTGGCGATGGCAGTGGCGGCGGGCGTCATCGCCTTGCTCGGCCGGCGGCTGGTGTCCGCTGGCGCGGGCCTGGCGGCCGGGCNNGCCGCCGTGGTCGCCGCCGTGCTGGTCATCCTCTCCCTGGCGGTCATCGTCACCGCGGTGCGCGGCCGGGCACAGCTTGCTGCCGGCTGGCCCTGGCGGCTGACCGTGCTGTGCCTCCCCTGGCTGGTCCTGCCGCCGGTGATCCTGCTGGCGGTCTCGCTGGCACATCCCGTCTTCACCCCGCGCTACATCGCCTTCTGCCTGCCGGCGTTGGCCCTGCTGCTGGGGGCCGGGCTGGCCGCCCTGGGCCGGGTGGCCGGCCTGGCCGCGCTGATCGTGATCGTCGTGCTGGTCCTGCCCGCCCAGTCCGCGGTGCGCACTGCCGCCGGCCATGGCCAGAACCTGCGCCGGATCAGCCGGATCCTCGCCACCGATGCCCGCCCCGGCGATGGCATGCTGTTCGCCAGCCATTTCGCGCGCAAGGTGGAGATCGCCTACCCGGCCGGATTCCGCCGGCTGCGTGACGTCAGCCTGGGCGTGAGCGCGATCCAGGTCGCCGAGCCCACCGGGAGGAACGCCGCACCGGCCGTGATCATCCGCCGGCTCGCCACGGTCAGCAGGCTGTGGGTGATCCAGCTCGGCAAGCACCGCCAGCCCCTGCCACCCCTTGGCCAGCTGGGGTTCCGGTTCGTCCGTTCCTGGCGGATCACCGGCTGCCAGCTCCGGTTCTACCTCCGTGGCCCCGGGCCGGGCAGCTGATGAGCCTGGCGCGGCAGGCCGCCGGATGGGGCATCATGGTCGGGTGTCTTTGACCGGCCTTGACCGCTCCCGTCCGCGTCCGGGCACGGGTGCGCATCAGACGCGCGGAGCCTGGCGCGGGCTGCCAGGCCCGGACAGCATCTGGTGGCTGGCACTGGTGGCGGCGGCCTTCACCGTCTCCCAGTTCGCGTACCTGACGCTGCACGCCCAGCTGGGCTGGGACGAGGTGGTCTACGTCAGCCAGGTGAGCAGCCATGCCCCGGCGGCGTGGTTCGACCCGGCGCGCTCGCGCGGTGTCCCCTTGCTGGTCACCCCGGTCATGATGCTGACGTCGTCGGTTACCGCGCTGCGCGCCTACCTGGCAGTGGTGTCGGGGCTGGGCCTGTTCGGCGCGCTGCTGGCATGGCGGCGGCTGCGCCCCGCGTGGGTCCTTGCCCTCGCCGGGCTGCTGCTGGGCAGCTTGTGGGTGGTGCGGTACTACGGCTCGCGTGCGATGCCCAATCTGTGGCTGGCGCTGGCCGGGCTGGCGGCCGTCGGCTTGTTCCTGCAGGCGGCGGCAGCGCTCGCACCCGATGGCGGCCGGCAGCCGTCCCGGCGGCGGGCCTGGGGGCTGCTGGCCGGCCTGGCGGCCTGTGTCGCCGTCGCGGCCCTGATGCGCCCCGGTGACGCGGTCTTTCTCGCCGCGCCGCTGGTGGTGGCGGTACTCGTGGTCGGGCGCTGGCGGCGCTGGCAGCTGGCCGCGGCGATCGTGGCCGGGCTGGTGGCGGGCGGCCTGGAATGGGCGATCGAGGCATACGCGCGTTTTGGCGGTGTGTTCCCCCGGCTGCACGCGGCGAGCGCCGAGCAGGGTGGTCTCGGGCTCCACCTGGGGGTGCTGGCTGAGCTGCACGCGCTGAACGGGCCGGTTCAGTGCCGCCCCTGCACGATCGGATGGCAGCATCCGGCGCTGAGCGTGTGGTGGCTGGCGCTGCCTGCGCTGGCCGCGCTCGGGCTCTTGGCGGCCCACCGGGCTGGCCGGCTCGGCTCGGGCCTGCTTGCTGCCGTGTGCGGGCTCGTGGTCGCGGTGCAGTACCTGTTCCTTCTCGACTACGCGGACCCACGGTTCCTGATACCGGCGTATGCGCTGCTCGCGGTGCCAGTGGCCGATGGGCTCGGCTGGCTGCTCACCGGGGTCCGGCCGGGCCTGCGGCCGGTCACCTGGACGCTCGTGGTGGCCGCTCTCGCGCTCCAGCTGGTGAGCCAGCAGTCAGTGCTGTACAAGGAGCTCCATACCCACAACAACTTCAGCCGCACCGGGGCCGACCTGAACCGGCTCGGGGTTGTCCCGCCCTGCCTGGTCAGAGGCAAGCTGCTGATCCCGATCGCCTACTACGCCGGCTGTGCGTCGGCTCCGCTCCCGGCCGACGCCGGGCCCGGGGTGCACGTCGCCGTGCTCAAGGTCACCGGGAACGGCCCGCCAGCGTGGGCACGCGGCTGGCAGCCGCACCGCCTGCGCGGGACCCCGCTGACCGCCTTCGTGCGCCCGCCCGGGCGGTGATCGCCCGCGCCGGGTAGCGCGCACACGTTCCCCAGCGATCCCGCAGGTTCCGCTCAGGCTTCCCCGAGCCAAGGCAGTCAGGATCGCTGCCGTGGCGCGATCGTGCCAGTCGGCGCCACGTGGCCCAGTCCCAGGACGTGCCGGGCACTCACCTGAGTGGTTGTGGCCCGGAGCCATGGAGGGATCCCATGTTCTTCACCTACCTCCGGCGTGAGCTGCGCCGGCGGATACGGCAGGCGATCTTCATCGCGCTGGGCCTGGCTATCGGGATCGGCCTGGTGATCACTGTGACCGCGGCGTCCGCGGGAGTCAGGAACGCACAGAGCACGGTGCTGCATGCGCTCGAGGAGACAGGCACCGACATCACGGTCACCCAGGCGCCGGCCGCCGGTTCCGGTGAGGGCGGCCGGTTCGGTTTCCGGGGTGTGTTCGGCTCTGGCCGGCCCAAAGCCGGAACCAAGATCCGTGTGGATACGCTGGTCAACCGGGGGCTCGGGACCCTGAACGCGTCGTCGGTAAGCACCATCGCGAAGTCGGGCAACGTGGCGGCCGTCGCCGGGGGGCTGACTCTCACCGACACCGTGGTGACCGGGACCATCCCGGGCTTCTCCGCCTCCGGCCCCGGTGGCTTCGGCGGCGGTAACGGCGGTAACGGCGGGCGTTTCCGCGGCTTTCTCACGCCCAGTTCGTTCACGGTGGACGGAGTCGATCTGGCCCAGGGTGCCCTCGGGCCGCTGAGTTCCGGGAAACTCGCCAAGGGCCGCACCTTCACCAGCACCGACGCCGGCGCGAACGTCGCCGTGGTCGACTCCAACTACGCCACCCAGAAGAAGCTGGGCGTCGGGTCAACGCTCACGATCGCGAAGAAGAAGTTCACGGTCATCGGGATCGTCCAGGAGCCGCAGGGCGATAACCCGTCCGACGCATACATCCC
>DPMS01000569.1 GCA_003541285.1 Actinomycetota bacterium | reverse complement strand
AGTTCCTCGATCGGGTAGCCGCGGTAGCGCAGGATTCCCTTGTCGCCGTCGATGAAGGTGATCTGGCTGCGGCAGCTCGCCGTGTTCATGAACGCCGGGTCGTAGGAGAGCAGCCCGAAATCGTCGTCGGCGACCTTGATCTGGCGCAGATCGAGGGCCCGGATGGCGCCATCGGTGATCGGCAAGTCGTAACTGCGGCCGGTCCGGCTGTCAGTCACATGCAGCATGCCTTCCGGCTGGGTGGGGTTTGTTGTCATGGTGTCAGCTCCTGATAAACCGGCGTCCACATCTGAGCGTCGACGAGGCCTGTTATCTGCGCACTGCTGTCCATGCGCGCCGCTCCGCAGCTGCGGGCCTCATCGGCGACCGCGATGGCGATCTGCCTGGAGACCGCCCGCAGCTGCGCCAGCGGTGGGTACAGGGCCCCCTGCGCGAGCCGCTGCGCCGGCACCAGGCCGGCGAGAGTGGTTGCGGCCACGGCAAACATGCGGTCGGTGATCTCGGTGGCCCCGGCCACGATCGCGCCCAGCCCGATGCCCGGGAACACGAACACGTTGTTGGCCTGGCCCACCAGGTGGGTGCGCCCGCCGGCGCCGACCGGATCGAACGGGCTGCCGGTCGCCACCAGCGCCCGCCCCTGCGTCCACTTCAGCACATCGGCCGGGGTCGCCTCCGACTTGTCCGTCGGGTTGGAGAGCGGGAACACGATCGGCACCGGCGTCCGCTCCGCCATCGCCGCGATGGCGGCCTGCGTGAAGGCGCCGCCCGTCCCGCTCGTCCCGATCAGGATGGTCGGTGCCACCTGCTGGATCACCGTCTC
Source organism: Actinomycetota bacterium (assembly GCA_003541285.1). Classification (GTDB taxonomy): domain Bacteria; phylum Actinomycetota; class Actinomycetes; order Streptosporangiales; family Streptosporangiaceae; genus UBA9676. The sequence continues at coordinate 1,971 of DPMS01000569.1, read as the reverse complement.
CAGGTCGTAGCGGCGGGCAGGGGGGAAGCCGAGCCGCTCAAGCTGCCCGGCCGGCAGCGCGAACGGCCGCTTGTCCTCGTCGATATGGTCGCGGCCATCGAAGATGAGCCCACGCGAATCGAGCATCACCAGCATGGGCACGGGGCTTTCCGCGCCGCCCGGCTGGGCCCGGGCAACCTGGCCCACCAGGGTGGCGATCCCGGTGCCGGCGGCGCCGGCCCCGAGGAACACCAGCCGCTGCGCCGCCAGCGGCTGGCCGGTGATCTGGAGCGCAGCGAGGATGCCGGCGGTGACCACGGCGGCGGTGCCCTGGATGTCATCGTTGAAGCAAGGCAGGCGGTGGCGGTAGCGGGCGAGCATGGCGATCGCGTTATGCTGCTTGAAGTCTTCCCACTGGAGCACGGCGTGCGGCCAGGTGCTGGCGACGGCGGTCACGAACGCCTCGATGAAGGCGTCGTAGGCGGCGCCGCGCAGCCGTGGCTTGGGATAGCCGAGGTAGAGCGGGTCGGCCAGCAGGTCTTCGTTGTCGGTGCCGCAGTCCAGTGATACCGGCAGGGTCAGGCCCGGGTGGATTCCCCCGCCCGCGCAGTACAGCGCGAGCTTGCCGACCGGGATGCCCATGCCGCCGGCTCCCTGGTCGCCCAGGCCCAGGATGCGCTCGTTGTCGGTGGCGACGATCAGCCGCACCTCCGGCCGGCCCATGCAGGCCAGCACGTCGGGGATCCGGTCGAGGTCATCGGGGGTGATCCACAGCCCGTGCGGGCGGCGCACGATGTGGCTGAACTGGCGGCACGCCTCGCCGACCGTCGGTGTGTAGACGATCGGCGCCAGTTCGTCCAGGTGCCCGGCCAGCAGCCGGTAGAACAGGGTCTCGTTGCGGTCCTGGAGCGAGGCAAGCCCGATGTAGCGCTCCAGGTTGTCGCCCTTGCGCCGCAGGTGCTCCAGTTCCAGCGCGACCTGCTCGTCGATGGTCGTGGTGCGCCAGGGGAACTGCCCGCACAGCCCCAGTGCCTGACGTTCGGCGGGGGTGAAGGCCGTGCCCTTATTGAGCAGCGGCCGGCCAAGGATGTCTGCTCCCCTCATACCTCGACGGTAAGCCGGGCCGGCGCGCGCGGAGGGTGCCGTTGGGCCCAGGTCTGCGGGACCTAGGTGGGTTACCGCACCGCGCCCGGCCCCGGGCCGCGCTGGCAGGTGGCCGGCCTAGGGCTCGCCCCCGGCCGGCCGCGCCGTGAGCACGCCATCGGGTTCCAGGGCGACCCGCGTCCGCAGCGGCGCGCTGACCCGGTCGAGCGTGGCCGCCAGCCAGCGCGCGTCTGCGGCGCTGGCGTGCCGCAGCCGCATCCGGTGGGCCTGCAGCGGCACCATCGTCAGCCCTGCCAGTTCACCCGTGCCGCGGCGAACCTGGGCGACGTACAGCAGCCGCAGGTCGTCCCGGTACTCCTCGTACCCAGTGATCCCTTCGTAGTCGTCGATGAAGTCACCGCAGCCGTACAGGATGAGCTTGCCGCGGTACACCTCCAGTGGCCGGGGGTGGTGCGAGGAATGGCCGAACACCAGGTCCACCCCGCCTTCGATCAGCCGGTGGGCGAAGGCTGCCTGCTCGCTGCCCACCTCATATCCCCAGTTCGATCCCCAGTGCAGGGAGACCACGGTGACGTCACCGGGGCGGCGGGTTGCCCGCACCCGGGCGATGACCTGGTCGGCGTCGCCCGTGCGCAGGCCGGCCAGCAGGTCGACGCCGGGGCGGGCGTCGCCCGCGGCCCAGCCGGGCGGGATGCCGGAGGAGCGGTCCCCGCAGGCGAAGACGACCACCCGGCCGCCCCCGGCCAGGGTCACCGGCACCGGCCGCCGTGCCGCTGCGCAGTCCCGCCCGGCGCCCACCGCGGGCAGCCCCGCCCTGGCCAGCGTGTCCAGGGTCTCCGTCAGGCCCCGGCGCCCGAAGTCCAGCACGTGGTTGTTCGCCAGCACGCA